>NZ_JBSGBY010000008.1:0-39837 GCF_053601505.1 Nocardia sp. NPDC004722 | reverse complement strand
GCCGATGGCCCGCAGCGTGTAGGTCACCCCCAGCACCGCGAAGGCGATCTCGCGGCAGGTGCGGGCGCTGGCCGACAGTTGCGCGGCCACCGCCGCGACGGAGGCGAACACCAGGCCGGATCCGGCCAGCGCCAGCCCGAAGGCCAGCGAACCGGTGCGCGGCACATCGGTGGCCGCGAGACCGAGGAAGCCGACCAGGCCGGTCGAAAGCGCCGCGCCGTACGCCACGATCAGCGCCGCGGTCAGTCCCGCGAACCGCCCGATCCGGGTGGAGGCGAGCAACTCGGTGCGCCCGGTCTCCTCATCGGCGCGGGTGTGCCGGATGACGGTGAGAATGGTGGCCACCCCGAGCAGGGTGAAGTACATGCCCGCCTTCCAGATGCCGACCGCACCCGGGCTGGTGTTGTACACCGGCCCGTACATGGCCAGCTGGGCCGGACTGGCCAGGATGCTCGCCGCGAAGTTCGCCAGGTCGGCCGGCGTCGAATACACCTTCTCGGTGCTCTTGATGTAGACGCTGCCCAGCGGCAGCCCCAGCAGCAGCACCCACATCGGCAGCACGATGCGGTCGCGCCGCAGGTACAACCGCAGCAGCTGCCCGGTTCCGGTGAAATCAGCGGCGCGCAAAGGTGATTCGAGCGCCCGCGGCACGGTGGCGGTGGCGGTGGTCATTTCGACACCGTCTCGCGCTCGTCGGCGGGCGCCTGCCCGTCGAGCGAATAGTGGCGCAGGAACAGCTCTTCCAGCGTCGGCGGCTGACTGACCAGGCTGCGCACTCCGGCATCGCCGAGCACCCGGATGAGCTCACCGAGGTGTGCGGCGTCCACCTGACAGTGCAGGGTGTTGCCGTCGACACTGATGTCCTCGACACCGGGTATGCGGCTGAGATCGCCTGGGCTGCCCACCATTTCGGCGGTGATCGAGGTGCGCGACAGGTGCCGCATCTCGGCCAGCGTGCCGGTCTCCACGGTCCGGCCCGCCCGGATGATGGTGACCCGATGGCACAGCTTCTCCACTTCGGACAGGATATGGCTGGACAACAGCACCGTGATCCCGCGCGCCGACGCCTCGGCCACGCATTCGCCGAAGACCTGCTCCATCAACGGATCCAGGCCCGAGGTCGGTTCGTCGAGCATCAGCAGCCGCGCGTTCGACGAGAACGCCGACACCAGAGCGACTTTCTGCCGATTGCCCTTGGAATAGGTGCGCGCCTTCTTGCTCGGATCCAGCTCGAAACGCTGGATCAGCTCGGCGCGGCGATCCTGATCGATCCCGCCGCGCATGCGGGCCAGCAGGTCGATGGTCTCGCCGCCGGACAGCGACGGCCACAGCGTGACATCGCCTGGGACATAGGCGATATCGCGGTGCAGCGCGACCGCGTCGGTCCACGGATCCCGCCCCAATACCAGGGCCTCACCCGAGGTGCGCGACAGAATGCCCAGCAGGACGCGGATGGTGGTGGACTTCCCCGCCCCGTTGGGCCCCAGGAAGCCGTGCACCTCCCCTTCGGCGACCTCGAGGTCGAGGCCGTCGAGGGCGCGCACCTGTCCGAAGTGCTTGTGCAGGTCCCGGACCTGAATCGCCGGGCTCACAGGGACGTTCATCGAATCTCCTCGTAGGAAAACGACGGTGATGGTTATTGCTCGGTCTGTGCGGCGGTCAATGTGTCGAGCGCGGCCGAATCGGTGAGCATGCCGTTGGTGTAGAGCTCGAGGGCGGGCAGCATCATCTGGTCGGCGTAGTCGCGCAGGGCCTTGCGGAAATCCACCGGCCCCGGGTGTTCGTCGGCGTAGAGCTGCAGGAACATCATCATGCCGCCGCCGTTGTTGGTCGCCACATACCGCGCCATGGCGCGCACGTCGCGCATCGGCTTGATGCTGCCGCTCGCGATGCCGGCCCGGAGGTACTGTTCGGTGTCCTCCACCATGTGCTCGAAGAAGGTCTTCATCAGCGCGCCGCCCGCCTGGAAGCTGCGCATCAGATAGGCCATGAGCGGAGCGAACTCCTCGATCGCGGCCAGTTGCCGCATGAGCTCGCCGGGCGAGGGGTTCTCGACGTACTCCATCTTGGCGGCCCGGATGGTGTCCCGGACCCATTCGTCGCATGCGGCCTGCAACCCGTCCTTGGACCCGAAATGATGGTTGACCAGCCCTGGAGACACGCCCGCCGCGGCCGCGATGGCGCGTACGCCGACCCCGAACCCCTGCTCCCCGAACACGGCGATCGCGGCATCGCGAATTCGTGCCCGGGTGGTCAGATCCTCGGTTGAACGCATGTTCAATACATTAAACACTCGTTCAATCCGAGGCAAGTGCCCGCGCCGATTCGCCCCAAAGGTTGCGAAGCAGGCGAAGCCCGCGCGGATTACCGCATGCGGGAAAGCTGATCGGAAACAAATATTGCCTCGCGGAACATCCACGCACGGAACAATGGCGTTCTCCTGAAAACACCACTGAGACCGGCCGTTTCAGCCGAGAGAAGCGCAGAGCAGCCCGTCCCCCACGGGAATGAGCACGCTCGTCAGATCCGGATCCTCGGCGATCGCCCGGGTCGCCGCCCGCACCGCCATGGTCTGCGGATCGCGCTGCGCCGGATCCGGGACCCGCCCGCCCAGCAGCGCGTTGTGCAGCAGAATCGCCCCGCCCTCGCGTAGCAAGCGCACGGCCTGCACCACGTACTGCGGATGCTCGAGCGGCGCGGCATCGATGAACACCAGGTCGTAGGCCCCATCGGCCAAGCGCGGCAACACATCCAGCGCCCGCCCGTTGATGAGCCGGGTGCGAGCCGGCGCGATCTCGGCCGAGCGGAACGCCTCCCGGGCCGCGCGCTGATGCTCGGGCTCGGAGTCGATGGTGGTCAGCGTGCCGTCCTCGCGCATGCCGTCGAGCAGCCACAGCCCGCTCACCCCGGCCCCCGTGCCGACCTCCACCACGGCCCGCGCCCCCAGCAACTGGGCGTACATGCTGAGCAGCGCACCGACACTGGGCGCGACCGGGGCCGCGCCCAGTTCGAGGGCGCGCTCGCGCGCGCCGACGAGGATGTCGTCCTCGGCGACGGACTCCTCCACATAGGCGAGGTTGCGCTGCAGGTTCTGTGCCGCGGAAGTCTGGCTCACGAAGTAGAGGCTAACGGCGATACACCGGTAAGGCGGGGCGGTGACCGGCCGGTGTGGCGATTTTTCTCAGGTGTCCCTCAGCGTCCACATACGGATGCCACATCACGACCGACGAGAGTAAGCCTCACGCCAGGCCAGCGACCGCGGGCCCGGGATCGGGAACAGCTGATCCAACCGATTGGTTGTCACCGATACCGACGTTCACGGTCCCGAGTAGGAGGTAATCCCATCCACATGGTCGACGCGGCGCGTGAACCCGCCAACACTCTGCACCCGCAGATCAAGCCGCTGGACAGCGACACCACGCTGGACGGCGAGCTGCTCCTGTCCCCCGCCGACGACGAGGCCGCCCTGACCGGGACCGCCGCCTTCGACGCGACCGGCGATCGTGCCGTGATGCCGAGCTGGGACGAACTGGTCCGCGAGCACGCCGACCGCGTGTATCGCCTGGCCTACCGCCTCACCGGTGATCCGCAGGACGCCGACGATCTGACCCAGGAGACGTTCATCCGGGTCTTCCGTTCCCTGCAGAACTATCAGCCCGGCACCTTCGAGGGCTGGCTGCACCGCATCACCACCAACCTGTTCCTGGATATGGTCCGCCGCCGCAACCGCATTCGCATGGAGGCGCTGCCGGAGGACTACGACCGCGTCCCGTCCGAGGGGCCCGGCCCGGAGCAGGCCTATCACGACGCCAATCTGGATCCCGACCTGCAGTCCGCGCTGGATTCGCTGGCCCCGGAGTTCCGTGCCGCGGTCGTGCTCTGTGACATCGAAGGTCTGTCGTACGAGGAGATCGGTGCGACGCTCGGCGTCAAACTGGGCACCGTGCGCAGCCGCATCCACCGAGGACGCCAGGCACTGCGCGAGTACCTCGAGCATAATGGGGTGGAGCGGCGTTTCGCCGCCTCCGACAAGGTCGGGTGAACCGCGGGTCCCGCAGGCCGGGCCCCCGAACCACCCGAGCAGCTCGAATCGTCCGGAAGGGTGTGCAGCGTATGAGTGGCGAGGATCGACCGCCCCGTCGTCCCCCGCGTTTCGCCCCCACCGAGCATCTGGCCAGTGAGGCCATCGCCGCCTACGTGGACGGCGAATTGCGGATGAACGCGTATCTGCGTGCCGCGCACCATATCTCGGTGTGCCGCGAGTGCGCCGCCGAAGTGGATGCCCAGCAGCAGGCGCGAATCGCGCTGCGGCAGTCCTCGGATCAGATCTCCGCGCCCTTGAGTCTGCACGACACCCTGAGCCGGATTCCGCGTTCCCTCATTCAGGAATGCGCGAGCAATCATCAGGATTCGTTCGACAGCAGACGGTGGACCTCGTGGTGGCGCAAGTAGAGTCCATAGCGTGACCACCGAATCGAACAACACGGGCCCGGGGCCCGAGCGGTCTGGGGAATTTGATTCGGCAGCCGATCGGGGGAACCTGCGGCCGTCGGACGCACCGGTGCTGGGTCCGCGCCCGGTCCATCGGCCGCACGTGGACAACCACACCGCCCGCGCCTTCCGTCGCCCGAACGGCGCGCGCGGCTCCTTCGCAGCCCGCCCGGCCGGTGCCGTGGCCGCGGCGCAGGGAGACGTCGAGATCGCCAATCGCCCGCCGGACGCGGTGCTGGCGGAGGCTTTCGGTCGCCCGGAGGGTTCGACCGAAGTGCTGCAGCGGGATCCGGAGGCCTCGGCCGAGCAGGCCGCCCCGGCCGCGCCCGCCGATCCGTGGCGGGATCCGAATTCGGCAGCGCGCCTGGGGACTCCGGCGGTGTCGCAGCCGCAACCCGCACCGTTGACGGCCGGTGCCAAGCTGGGCGCGCGGGATGTGCTTTTCGGTGGCCGGGTGTCGTGGTCGGCGCTGGCGCTGCTGGCGATCGTGGCCCTGTTCATCGGCCTGCTGGGCGGGTTCGTGGGCGCCTTCACCGGTTCGTCGGCGTCCGCGCTCACCTCGCGCAAGGTGACGTTGCAGTCCGCGCCCGGCGGCGGCGACTCGCACAATCAGATCACCAAGGTGGTCAATGCCGTCATGCCCGCGGTGGTCACGGTCCGGGCCTGGCTGGGCGACAGCGGATCCACGGGTTCGGGGGTGGTGATCGACGGGCAGGGCTACATCGTCACCAACAATCACGTGATCTCGCTGGCGGCCAATGACAAGTCGGGCAAGGCCAAGCTGGATGTGGTGTTCTCCGACGGTCAGCGGGTGCCGACCCGCATCGTCGGGCGCGACACCAAGTCGGACCTGGCGGTGCTGAAGGTCGATGTGAAAAACCTGTCGGTGATCCAGCTCGGCAATTCCAGCGATGTGCAGGTCGGCGACGACGTGCTGGCGCTGGGTTCGCCGCTGGGCCTGGAGAAGACGGTCACCTCCGGCATCGTCTCGGCGCTGCACCGCCCGGTGAAGGTGGGCGGCGAGGGCACCGACACCGACGCCACCCTGGACGCGGTGCAGACCGACGCCGCCATCAACCACGGCAACTCCGGTGGCGCGCTGGTGGATATGCAGGGCCGGCTGATCGGCATCAACTCGGCCATCAAGTCCGAGAGCGGCGGTTCGGTGGGCCTGGGCTTCGCGATCCCGGTGGATCAGGTGAAGCGGATCTCGCAGGCGCTGATCCGCGACGGCGGCGTGGAGCATCCGATGCTGGGCGTCAGCGCCAAGACCAAGATCGTCGCCAACGATGTGATGAGCGGCGCGCAGGTGGCCGATGTGACGGCGGGCAGCCCGGCGGCCAAGGCGGGCATCGTCGAGGGCGACGTCATCGTGAAGGTCGGCGACCGGGACGTGACGAGCCCGGAGGAGCTGACCGTGGCGGTGCAGTCGCACGAGATCGGGCAGACCGTGAACGTCAAGATCATCCGCGACGGCCATGAGGTGGACCTTCCAGTCACACTGGAAACGGACAAGAAGCCGTAGAAAGGTAGCCTGTACTCGTGTTCAGCAATATCGGCTGGGGCGAGATGCTCATTCTGCTCGTCGCCGCACTTGTGATTCTCGGCCCCGAGCGTTTGCCCGAGGCCGTTCGCTGGACGGCGCATGCGCTCAAACAGGCGCGCGATTACGCCACTGGCGCAACTCAGCAATTGCGCAATGAGCTCGGGCCGGAATTCGACGAGATCCGGAAACCCTTGGAGCAGTTGAACGAACTGCGCAGTATGAATCCGCGCTCGATGGTGACCAAACACCTGCTCGACGGCGATGATTCGATCCTGAACAGCTTCAATGACATGACCAATTTCGACAAGCCGGTCAGCTCCTCGAACAGCGGAAACGGTTCCACCAACACCGGTTCCGGCCCGATTTCGATGCCGAAGGAACAAAAACCGCTGGAGCGCAACGAACGTCCTCCGGTGGACCCGGACGCCACCTGAGATCAACGATGGCGCCACCTGAGATCAAACTCGTCCAGCGGACTTGACGCATGATGCTGTCCAGCTATCTAGACTGCGCACATGTCGGCCGACGAGGTGGCCCGGGTATTCGCGATCGAGGACAAGGTCGAACGCCTGAAAGCCGCCACAGAGGGCGTCGCGGCGGCGCAGCAGCAGATCAATGAGCTGACTCGCATCCGTCGCGCCGTCATTCGCGAACTGCATGCCGAGGGCTGGACGTTCGCGAGAATCGGTGCGGCCGCGGGACTTTCCCGCGCCCGCATCCATCAGGTGAGTACCCAGGGCCCGGTTCCGGAAGGCTTGTTCTTCGGTCACGGCCCGCTGACCATCCTGACCCCCGACGTTCGCAGCACCACCCGCTCCATCGCCCTGGTCGGCGCGCCGGATCCCGCCGCGCCGCACCGTCTGGTGGAGCTGTTGCGCGAACTCGGGTTCACCGCCAATGTCCAGCGGTTCCTCCCCGGCCGCCCGCTCGATCTCGACCGTGACGGCCTGATCGTGCTCGGCGGACCCGAATTGTCGCCCAGCCTGCGGTATCTGGTGGCCGCCGACCCCCGGCTACGCCGCACGGTGGCGCGCGCGGGCCGGGTGCGGCGCGGCATCGAGGATCGGGCGGCGCGGCGGGTATACCGGCCCGGCGGCACCGAGCCGTACGACATCGCCTATCTGGCCCGGCTACCCCGCCCGGACGGCAAGGGCAGCGTGCTGGTCATCGACGGCCTGCACCCGCCCGCCTCGCTGGGCGCGATCCGGCTGCTGGCAACCCGGCTCGCCACCCTGCACGAGCGCGCCGCCACCCATCCGTTCTCGGCGGTGGTCGGGGTGCGCTACGACCGGTCCACGGGTGAGCCGATCGAGGCGGATCTGCTGACCCCGATCTACCGCCACGATCGCTGAGCGATCGGGCGGTCGACCGTGGCGTGTTACGCGGCGGCCTCTTCCGGGCGCAGCGTGTTCATCGGCGGGCGGTCCGCCAGCGAGACCTCGGTGGTGTTGGCGATGAATTCGCCTGCCACCAGCGGGAATTGGGTCAGGGCCGCTCCGGAGTCCTGAATTCCGCTGCGGCCCAGGACGGTACCCAGGATCTGGCGGCTCATGACGCCCAGGTCGGCCAGCGGGCGGTTGCGGTGCTGGCGGACGCCGAGGTTGACCTGACCGATGCTGGACAGGCCCAGCATGTCGTAAGTGTCGAGCAGCAGCCCGATTTCGACGCCGTAGCCCGGCGCGAAGGGCACCGAGGTAAGCAGTTCGCGGGTGCCCGCGTACTCACCGCCCAAGGGCTGCAGCACATTCGAGAGTTCGGGCCGCAGCGCGGCGAGCAGCGGGCGCGCCACCAGTTCGGTGACCCGACCGCCGCCGTGGTGGTCGACCGCCTCGCCGGTGCGCAGCGGGCGGCGGTAGTAGGCCTTGACCAGATGCATGCCGTCCACGGTCAGCAGCGGGCCCAGCAGCTTCGGCACGAAGTTCGGGTCCGGGTCGATCAGGTCGGAGTCCACGAAGGCGATGATGTCGCCGGTGGTGACGGCCAGCGAACGCCACAGGCATTCGCCCTTGCCGGGGACGGGGTCGAGTTCGGGGACGGCTTGTTCCCGGGTCACCACGTCCGCTCCGGCGGCCCGTGCGCGGGCCGCGGTGGCGTCGGTGGATCCGGAGTCCAGGACGACGAGTTCGTCCACCAGGGTGCCGAGCAGGGGCCGGATACTGGCCACCACGGCGGCCACGGTGGCCTCCTCGTTGAGTGCGGGCAGGACCACGGACACCGTGCGGTCACCCTTGGCCGCGATCAGTTCCTCGACGGTCCAATCGGGGCTATCGAAGGTGTTGGTGAGCACCCAGTCTGTTTTCATGCGAGACCTCGCAGGGTACGGGCGGGTGGGCGGTGACCCTGGATGGCGGCGATCATGTCCACCACCCGGCGGGTGTGGGCGACCTCGTGGACGCGAAAGACGCGAGCGCCCGCGGCTGCGGACCATGCGGTCGCTGCCAATGTGCCCTCCAATCGCTCGGTCAACCCGACACCAAGAGTCTCTCCGATGAAATCCTTATTACTCAGCGCCATCAAGACGGGCCATCCGCTTTTCACAAGAACGTCTATCGCCCGCAACAATTCGAGCCCGTGATAGGTGTTTTTGCCGAAATCATGGGTCGGGTCGATCAAAATCGAGTCCTTCGGCACCCCTGCGGCCGCAGCATTTTCGGCGGCGGTCACCACCGTCTCTGTGACCTGGGCCACCACATCGGCGTATCGGACGCGATGCGGGCGGGTCCTCGGAATCGCACCCCCGGTGTGAGAGCACACGATTCCTACGCCCAACTCGGCAGCAACGCTCACTAGCTCGGGATCCGCTCCCGCCCAGGTGTCGTTGATCAGATCCGCGCCCTCGGCCACCGCGGCCCGCGCCACATCCGCTCGCCAGGTGTCCACACTGATCAACAACTCGGGGTAGCGCGCCCGGATGGCCGCCACGAACGGCACCACCCGGCGGGCCTCCTCGACGGCGTCCACCTCCGAGCCCGGCCCGGCCTTCACCCCGCCGATATCGACCAGATCCGCGCCCTCGGCGACCGCCCGGTCCACGGCGTTCATGGCGGCTTCGTCGGTGAACGTCGCGCCCCGGTCGTAGAAGGAATCCGGCGTCCGGTTCACGATCGCCATCACCAGCGCCCGATCCGTCGCCACCGGCTTTCCGCACAATGTCGGCAACGGCGCACACATGCCCTCGACTGTACCGAGCGCTGTGTGACCGTTGCTGGGCAGCCGACCGGAACAGTGTCCCGACCGGGTGCTGGTCAGTTGCCGGGGGCGCGGCCCGCGGCGACCTCGGCGGCGTATTCCGGGTATGCCGGGACGTAGCCGTCGGTGCGGTTCGCGAGGACGTAGAGGGCGCTCTGGTCGTCGGGGGTGTAGCCCTGCTTGCGCAGTTCCACCTTGCGGCTCTTGAAGGTGGAGGTCTGCTCGAGTTCGGGGACGACGCGGATGAACAGGGGGACGGCGTAGACCGGGAGGTGGTCGTAGAGCGTCTTGGCGGCGACCTTGCCGTCGAAGGTAGCGCCGTCGTGCAGGGTCACCGCGGCCATGCCCGCCTTGCCGTCGGTCCCGGGGATGTCGACGCCGAAAACGACTGCCTGCATGACGGAGTCGATGCCGTCGAAGGCGCCCTCGACCTCGGTGGTGGCCACGTTTTCGCCCTTCCAGCGGAAGGTGTCGCCGAGCCGATCGACGAAGGCGATGTGACCGAAGCGCTGATCGCGCACCAGGTCGCCGGTGTCGAACCAGCAGTCGCCGTTCGTGAAACCGTCACGCACGAGCTTGGATTCGGTGGCGGAGGCGTCGGTGTAGCCGTCGAACGGGGAGCTCGTGGTGACCTTTGCCAACAGCAGGCCCACGCCTCCGGGACGCACCCGGCGTAGTCGGCCGTCGGGGTGGCGCAGGGCCTTGCCGGTGGCGTCGTCGTATTCCACGATGGCGAAGGGCAGCGGGGTGAAACCGGCGGTCTTGTCGATGCTGAAGGCGTTGATGAAGGCGACGTTTCCCTCACTGGCGCCGTAGAACTCGACGATTCGCTTGATGCCGAAGCGCTGCTGGAACTCGTCCCACAGTTCGGGCCGCAGACCGTTGCCGACACACAGCCGCACCTTGTGGTTGCGGTCGTTGCGCTTGGCGGGCTGGTTGAGCAGGTAGCGGCACAGTTCACCGATGTAGACGAAGGCGGTGGCCTCGCTGGCGACGGCCTCGTCCCAGAAGCGGGTGGCCGAGAACTTGCGCCCGAGCGCGAAACTCGCGCCGCCCGCGATCACCGAGGACAGGGCCACCGTGAGCGCGTTGTTGTGGTACAGCGGCAGGCAGCAGTAGAGGGTGTCCTTGCCGGTCAAACGCACGCCGAGCCCGCCGATGCCCGCCATGGACTTGGTCCAGCGCATGTGGGTCATGACGCTGGCCTTGGGCAGCCCAGTGGTGCCGGAGGTGAAGATCAGGTACGCGCGCTCCTTCGCCGTGATCTGCTCGGTCACAGCGGGATTCGACGGATCGGCGGCGGTGGCCTCGGTGGCCAGCTGTTCCGACCACAGCAGGTTGGGCCGGGCCTCGGTGAGGGAGTCCAGGCCGTCGGCGCATTCCTCGCCGATCACGTCGAGCACCGAGTTCAACAGCCCGAAGCTGTGCTGCAGCACCACATCTCGCTGATTGTGGTTGAGCAGGCCGGCGGTGGCGCCGAGTTTCACGGCGGCCAGCACGGTGAACAGCGCCTCGGGCCGGTTGACCATCAGGATGCCGACCACATCGCCGCGTGTGACCCCGTGCGCGGCAAGCACGTTCGCGTACCGGTTCACCACGGCGTTGGCCTCGCCCCAGGTGTAGCGGCGGCCTTCGAATTTCAGGAAGGTCCGGTCCGGATGCTTGGCCGCGCCGCGTTGGAAGAACAGTCCGATGGACGCCTTGTCGGTGGGTTTCACCAGCATGTGCACCGCGTTGCGGAGCATGCCGGGGGCCGCCACGGCCATACCGGGCAGACTGCGCGCCAGGTCGAACAGGCTCACGGTCGAACGGGCATCCGTATTCACTTCGCTGTGCTCCTCACGGGTGATGCTCACCGCCCACCCTTGCCGATCCACCCGATCTTGTCGAGTGGAACCGAATAGTTCCACTTCAAGAGCGCGGCCGCGGGTCGGCTCAGTCGCTGGGACGCAAAGCCTCGAAGGCGGTTTCCAGTTCCGTGGTCACCAGCACCCGGTCCAGCGCCTCGCGGCCCGCGTACCCGCGCTGCCCCAGCTCCTCGATCCAGGCGAACAGGCCCGCGTAATGCCCCTGCGGATCGAGCACCACCACCGGCTTCTCGTGCACCCCCAGATAGGACCCGGTCCACGTCTCGAAGAACTCCTCGAGCGTGCCGATGCCGCCGGGCAGGGTCAGGAACGCGTCGGCGCGGTCGTCCATGACCTGTTTGCGCTCACGCATGGAGTCGGTGACGATCAGCTCGTCGGCGTCGATATCGGCGACCTCGCGGTGCACCAGCTGCTTGGGGATCACGCCGATGGTCTTGGCACCGGCCGCCCGCGCCGCGTGCGCGACCGCGCCCATCATCGAGACATTGCCGCCGCCGGACACCAGTTGCCAACCGCGACGGCCGATTTCGGTGCCGACCGCGGCCGCCAGTTCCAGCACCCGCGGATCGTCGACGGACGCGGAGCAGTAGACGCAGACCGCGTACGGCTCGTTCACCACTGGTCCTCCACGACGCCCGCGTCGTCCTGCTCGTGGCGGGCGGCCGCGGCCCGCGTCACGATCTCCACCACCTCGTCCACGCTGTCGGTGAGGTGCAGCAGCCCGAGGTCGCCGGGCGCGATCTTGCCCGAGCCGAGCAGCGAGTCGCGCATCCAATCCATCAGTCCCGCCCAGTATTTGGTGCCGAACAGGATGATCGGGAAGCGGGTGATCTTGTGGGTCTGCACCAGGGTCAGCGCCTCGAAGAGCTCGTCGAGGGTGCCGAAACCGCCGGGCATGCAGACGAACGCCTGGGCGTACTTCACGAACATGGTCTTGCGCGCGAAGAAGTAGCGGAAGTTGATGCCGAGGTCGACCCACTCGTTGAGGTGCTGCTCGAACGGCAGCTCGATGCCGAGGCCGATGGAATAGCCGCCCGCCTCGGACGCACCCCGGTTGGCCGCCTCCATCGCACCGGGGCCGCCGCCGGTGATGACCGCGAAACCGGCTCGGGCCAAAGCACTTCCGATGGCCATCCCGGCCTGATACTCCGGCGAGTCGGCGGGCGTACGCGCGGAACCGAAGACCGCGACCGCGCGCGGCACCTCCGCCAGCGCACCGAAGCCCTCGACGAATTCGGCCTGGATGCGCAGTACCCGCCAGGGATCGGTGTGCACCCAATCCGCCCCGCCGCGCTCGTCCAGTAAATGCTGATCCGTGGTCCCTATCCCCTTTTTCCGATCCCGCCGCAACATGATCGGCCCCCGGAATCGCGGAGTCTTAGGCGAACGCACCTCTTCGTCAGCAGACATGCAGCCAACCGTACATGTCGCCCGTAACCGCCGCCGGTCGCTTGATCAGCGCGGTGTTGAACAACCGATCAGGCTTTGGCCCCGGTGAGGTAGCTGCGCAGCATCGACGTTACCTGGGTGATCTGGTCGACGGGCAGGTGCTCGTCGCGCTTGTGGGCGAGGTTCGGGTCGCCCGGGCCGAAGTTGACGGCCGGGATGCCGCGGGCGGCGAACCGCGAGACATCGGTCCAGCCGAACTTGGCGCGCACCCCGCCGCTGCCGTGCGCGTGCACGATCTCGATGAGGTCCTTGGCGGCCGGATTGGACAGGCCGGGCAGGGCGCCGGGCGCGCCGTCGGTGCGCTCGAAATCCAGCTCCAGCCCGGCGAACACCTCGCGCACGTGCTCGGTGGCCTGGTCCAGGGTGCGGTCGGGGGCGAAGCGGAAGTTCACGTCGACGGTGGCCACATCGGGCACCACATTGCCCGCCACGCCGCCCTCGACGCGGACCGCGGACAGGCCCTCGCGGTAGGTGCAGCCGTCGATCTCGACCTCGCGCGCCCGATAGTCGGCCAGCCGCTGCAGGATCGGGGCCAGACGGTGAATCGCGTTGTCCCCCAGCCAGGCTCGCGCGGTGTGCGCGCGCACGCCGGAGGTGGTGAGCCGGATCCGCAGGGTGCCCTGGCAGCCCGCCTCGATCCAGCCGCCGGACGGCTCGCCGAGAATGGCGAGATCGCCCTCGAGCCAATCCGGGAATTCGCGTTCGATGCGGCCGAGCCCGTTGAACTCGGCGGCGATCTCCTCGCAGTCGTAGAAGATGAGCGTCAGATCGTGCACCGGCTCGGCCACGGTGGCCGCCAGATGCAGGAACACCGCGTCACCGGATTTCATGTCGACGGTGCCGCAGCCCCACAGCTGCCGCTCCCCGTCGGCGGTGGTCTCGAAGTGGCTGGGCACATTGTCCGCGATCGGTACGGTGTCCAGGTGCCCGGCCAGAATGACCCGGGTGGGCAGCCCGCGATCGGTGCGCGCCAGCACGGTATTGCCGTGCCGCACGATCTCGAATCCGGAAGTCTGCTCGCGCAGTGCCTTTTCGACGATGTCGGCGATGACCTTCTCGTTCTTCGACACACTCGGAATATCCACGAGCGCGGCGGTGAGTGAAATGGGGTCGGCACTCAGATCGAGGGGGGTCATTTCATCCACCCTAAAGGAGGAAACGCCTCCGTTCTTCGCACGGTGGCTGCGTTGGCACAAATCGGCACCGCACGCGGTACGAATTCACAGCACGGTAACGTAATGGGACGTGAGTACTCAGGGAGCATCAGCAGTCGGCCTCGCCACCATCACCGCGAACGGGACGGTGCTCGACACCTGGTATCCGTATCCGGAACTGGGTGAATTCAGCGATACCGGCTCCAAGCGCCTGGACGCCTCCGATGTCGAATACGCCAAGTTCGCCGACAGCGTCGGGACCGACGAGGCCCGTCGGGTCGAGGTGGTCGTGGTGCGCACCACCATCGCCGACCTGTCCGCCGCGCCGGTCGACACCCACGACGTGTACCTGCGCCTGCACCTGCTCTCGCACCGCCTGATCCGCCCGCACGGCGCGAATCTGGACGGCCAGTTCGGCCTGCTCGCCAATGTGGTGTGGACCAACCACGGCCCCTGCTCGACCGAGGAGTTCGAGCTGACCCGGCTGAAGCTGCGCGCCCGCGGCCCGGTCACCGTGTACGGCGTCGACAAGTTCCCGCGTCTGGTGGACTACGTACTGCCCTCGGGTGTCCGCATCGCCGACGCCGACCGCGTGCGTCTGGGCGCGCACCTGGCCTCGGGTACCACGGTCATGCACGAGGGCTTCGTCAACTTCAATGCCGGCACGCTCGGCAATTCCATGGTGGAGGGCCGCATTTCGGCCGGTGTCGTGGTCGGCGACGGCTCCGATGTCGGCGGCGGCGCGTCCATCATGGGCACCCTGTCCGGTGGCGGCAAGCAGGTCATCTCGCTGGGCGAGCGCTGCCTGCTGGGCGCCAACTCGGGCCTGGGCATCTCGCTCGGCGACGACTGCGTGGTCGAGGCGGGGCTCTATGTCACCGCGGGCACCAAGGTCACCGGGCCGGACGGCACCGTCGTGAAGGCCGGTGAGCTGTCCGGGCAGTCCAACCTGCTGTTCATCCGCAACTCGGTGACCGGCGCGGTCGAGGTCCGGGCACGCATGGGCACGGGTGTCGAGCTGAACGCGGCGCTGCACGCCAACGACTAGCCCAAGACTCGACGAAACCCCTTGTGCGGCAACTGCCGCACAAGGGGTTTCGTTTGTTTTCGCGCTCAGTGGTAGAGGCTGCACAGCGGGTTCGAGGAGCCGGCGCCGGGGTACATCATCCACGGCGGAGTCGGCTCGCACTGACCCGATCCGGTCTGGAACGCCTTGATCAGGTTCGAGGAACCGGCCGCCGACGGGTCGAAGGACCCGAAGGCCCCGGTGTTCACCGACCCGGTGCCGGTGGTGTTGGGCGCCGCGACCGGATCGGCGTTCTGCGCCATCGGGGTGAGCGGCAGCGCGTCGGCGCTCGCCGCGGCGGCGGGCGCGAGCAGACCGGCGAAGACGGCGGCGGCCGCCACGGTGGTACGCAGAGCGGAAGGCATCGAGCGAATCTCCTTGGAAGCGTGAAACTTTCGTCTCCAAGAAACTAGATGTTCGCTCGGCCGCGCGACGAGACCCCGAAACCTCCGGCACCGGAACTCCGGTGTCAGATGCCGAAGGCGATGACCCGTTCCGGGGTGATGCGGATGAGCTCGGGCGACAGGCCGGGATAGAAGGGTTCGACGTCGCGCAGCGCCTGTGCGGTGCCCCGGATTTCGAGCATACGCACCTCCCAGGGCTGCACCGATTTGATGTCGTCCACCACGAAGGAGACCCGTTCCTCCTTCAGCAGGTTGCGGAACTTCTGGCTGGCCCCGAGGTCGCGGCCGCCGATGTCGATGGTGCCCAGCGCCGCGTTGTAGCGGAAACCCACCGGATTGTTCTGGGGCGAGCCGTCGGGCCGGATGGTGGCGAGCCGCCCGAGTCGCTGACTCTCGAGGTACTCGATCTGGGCGGGCGAAAGCGCTGCGGTCATGGGATCACCGTAGAACCTCGACCAAGCTCGAGGTCAAGCCAGCAGTTTCTTCTGCACCTTGCCCATCGCATTGCGGGGCAGGGATTCGACCACCCGGACCTCGCGCGGGCGCTTGTGTGCCGAGAGTTCGCCCGCCACATGGTCGATGAGGGTCTGCGCGAGCTCGGGGCCGCCGTCCCGCAGCACCACGTAGGCGACGATGCGCTGCCCCAGATCGGCGTCGGGCACGCCGACGACCGCGGTCTCGGCGACCGCCGGATGCCCCAGCAGCGAGGTCTCGATCTCGCCCGCGCCGATGCGGTAGCCACCGGACTTGATCAGGTCCACCGATTCCCGGCCCACGATGCGATGGAAGCCGTCGGCGTCGATGACGGCCACGTCGCCGGTCTTGAACCAGCCGTCGGCGGTGAAGTTCTCGGCGGTGACCTCGGGCTTGTCCAGGTAGCCGTCGAACAGCATGGGGCCGCGAACCTGCAGTCCGCCAACGCTTTCCCCGTCGTGCGGAACCGGCTGCCCGGCCTCGTCGCGCAATCGGGTCTCGACCCCGGCCACCGGCGTGCCGACCCAGCCGGGGCGGCGTTCGCCGTTGGGACGGGTGGACAGCGTGATCATGGTTTCGCTCATGCCGTAGCGCTCGATCGGCGCGTGCCCGGTGAGTTCGGCCAGCCGCTCGAACACCGGCACCGGCAGCGGCGCACTGCCGGAGATCAGGATGCGCGCCTTCGCCAATTCCCTTGCCGCGCTGGGATCTTCGGCGATCCGCGACCATACGGTCGGCACGCCGAAGTACATGCTGCCGTGCGCCCGCGCGTACGCCTGCGGGGTGGGCTTGCCGGTGTGCACGAGCGGGCTGCCGACCCGCAGCGGGCCGAGCACGCCGAGGATCAGGCCGTGCACGTGGAACAGCGGAAGCCCGTGCACCAGTGTGTCTTTCCAGGTCCAGCCCCACGCCTCAGCCAGGGCGTCCAGGCCCGCGGCGATGGCGTCGCGGCTGAGCACCACACCCTTGGGCGCACCGGTGGTGCCGGAGGTGTAGAGGATGAAAGCCGTTGCCTGCCCGGCCGGTTCGGCGTACCGGTGCCAGGAGCGCGCGTGCTTGCGCACGGGGATCACCGGTAGGTCGGAACCCTCGGGAGCCTTGCCCAGCCACGCCTGCGCACCCGAATCCTCGAGCATGTGCGCCAGTTCCGCGCTGCCCGCGTCCGGCGGCACCGGTACCACGGTCACCCCGGCGATGAGGCAGCCGACAACTGCGAGCACGGTGGTGACGGTCGGTTCGGCCAGCACCGCCACCCGGCGCGCCTGCGCGACGCGCTCGGCGACCGAGGTGGCCGCGCCGAGCAGATCACTGCGCGACAGCGTCTCGCCGTCGATGGTGACGGCATCGGGGATATCGGCTCCGGCGGCGATGGCGGCCGGATTCAGCGAACTCAGCAACAGCGGCGACACGGGCTCACGCTACCGGAGGGGTCTGCGCAACGAATCGCTTGCGAGTTCGCCAAGTCGGTTGACAGGCCACCCGAGTGGGTAAGAAAGTTTCTGTACAACCTTCTCATCAGAGGATGTGGTCAACGATGACCAGGCCGCTTCACGATCCGTTCGACGCCGACACCTCCGCGCCCGAGGTCGACATCCGCCAATATCTCGACGGCGCCGCCGGGTTCTTCGGCGCGGCCGCGAATGTGATCATGCAACTCTCCCTTCGACCCGTCGGGTACGGCGTGGTGGAGAGTCCCGTGGAATCCGGGAACGTCATGATCCACCCGCTCAAACGGCTGCGCACCACCCTGACCTACCTGGCCGTCGCCCTGCTCGGCACCGAGGAGGACCGCACGGCCTATCGTGAGGCCGTCGACTCCGTGCACAGACAGGTCCGCTCCCGCGCCGGAAGCGCGGTGAAGTACAACGCCTTCGACCCCGGACTTCAACTCTGGGTGGCGGCCTGCCTGTACTGGGGCGCACGCGATCTCTACGAGCGCATGCACGGCCCGATGGACGACTTCGACGCCGACGCCTTCTACTACCATTCGGCCCGCATGGGCACCACGCTGCAAGTGCGCGAGGACATGTGGCCCGCGGATCGTGAAGCCTTCGAACGCTATTGGGCCGAGAACCTCGCGCGCACCCGCATCGATCCCAAGATCAAAGCCTATTTCGAGGACCTCATCGATCTGAAGATGCTGCCCCGGCCGTTCCAGCTCGCCTTCGGCGGCCTGCACCGCTTCTTCGTGACCGGGCTACTGCCGCAACACCTTCGGGACGAGATGGGGATGACCTGGAGTCCGCGTCAGGACCGGCTGCTGGCCCGCCTGCTGCGGGTGGTCGGCACGGCGGAGGGCGTGGTGCCCGCGCCGGTGCGCTCGTTCCCGCTCAACGCCTACCTGATGGACATGCGGCTGCGCCGCCGCCTGGGCCTGCGGCTGGTGTGAGAACCGTTGCGGCTCAGAGGATTCGGAAGCCCGGGATGACGTGGTCGCGGGCGAACTGCCGCAGCGCCACCGGATCGTCGAGCGGAATGACGGTCTGCGGCGTCAGGGCCAACGACAGTGCGGCGCGCGCGATCATCTCGGCCAGCGGCAGCGGATCGTACTGCGGCACTTTGCCTTCGGCCTGCAACCGGGAGATGAACTCGGCCAGGTAGTCGCGGCCCATCTCGATCACCGGCGCACCCTGCACGGTGAGGTACGGCAGCACCATTTCCGGTTCGGTCTTGAGCAGACGGTCCAGCAACTGGTTGCCGCGCAGACCCTCGATGCAGGCGATGAACAGCGCGGCGATCTGATCCTCGGCGCTGGCGTCCCGGTCGACCTGCCGGGCCACCGCGGCGTCCGCGATCTCGATGAACTGCCGGGCCTGCCGCAGGGCGACGGCCTGAATGAGATCGTTCTTGCCCGCGAACCGGCGATACAGCGTGGCCAGCGAGAGGCCACCCCGGCGTGCGACCTCGACCATGGAGGTGCGCTTGATCCCGAAGTCGAGGAAGGCGAGCATGGCCGCGTCGAGTACCTTGGCCTGATTGCGGTCCTCGGGACCGGATCCGCGCACGAGCGGCAGCAGTTTGGCCAGCTTGGCCATGGGTCCGAGCCCTTTCCGGTCGCAAAGAAACGGTGAGGCACCAATCTTCGCACATTGACACCCTCGCCCCACGGTGAGAAGGTGACAAGCGAATTTTCTCACACTCTCCTCACCGGCGAGGAGTGACGACGAGGAGCCGTGTCGACGATGACCGCCCCACTGCGCAAGTTCGAGCACGAACCGGTCGGCCCCGAGCCGATGACCACCGAGCAAGTTCGCGAATTGATCGACGGTGTCGGCGCTTTCCTCGGCGGTGCCGCCAACGTGATCATGCAGCTGTCGCTCACCCCGGTGGCCTACGGCGTCATGGAATCCGAGGTGCACAGCGGGTCGATCATGGTGCGCCCGTTCAAACGGCTGCGCACCACCATCACCTATCTCGCCGTCGCCATGATCGGCGACGAGGAGGACCGCCGCGCCTACCGTGAGGCCGTCAACGGCGCGCACCGGACCATCCACACCAAGCCCGGCAGCCCGGTCAAATACAACGCCTTCGACCCGAAATTGCAGCTGTGGGTGGCCGCCTGCATCTACTGGGGCTTCGACGACGTCTATCACCGCATGCGCGGCCCGATGGATCCCGAAGTGGCCGAGGCCTTCTACCGGCACTGCGCGCGCCTGGGCACCACCTTGCAGATGCGCGAGGAGATGTGGCCCGCCACCCGTGACGAGTTCTACGTCTACTGGGAGGAGAACCTCGCCACCAAGACCATCGACGAGGCCACCCGCACCTACTTCAACGCCCTCACCGATCTGAAGATGCTGGCCTGGCCGCTGCAGATCGCGCTGGGCGGCCTGCACCGCTTCATCGTCACCGCGCTGCTGCCCCCGCATCTGCGCAACCAGATGGGCATGTCCTGGACCGCCCGCGACGAGCGCATCTTCGGCGGCTGCCTGCGTGCGCTGGCCGCGGTGTGGACCCGTATGCCCACGGTGATCCGGTTGTTCCCCTTCAACGTCTACCTCGCGGACATGCGCCTGCGCCGCCGCTTCGGCCGCCCGCTCGTCTAACGCTCGGCCAGCGCCCGCAGGAAGAAGCCGAGGTTGGCGGGGCGTTCGGCCAAGCGCCGCATGAGATATCCGTACCACTGGGTGCCGTACGGGATGTAGACGCGCAGGGCGTGCCCCTCGTCGACCAGGCGGCGCTGTTCCGGATCGCGGATGCCGTAGAGCATCTGGAACTCGTAATCGCCCGGCACCCGGTTGTTCTCGGTGGCGAGGGTGAGGGCGGCGGCGATCATGGCCGGATCGTGCGAGGCGATCATGGGGTACCAGCCGCCCGACATCAGGACCGCCAGACAGCGCAGATAGGACGCGTCGACATCGGCGCGGCGCTGGTAGGCGACGGTGGCCGGTTCCTGATACGCGCCCTTGCACAGCCGGATTCGGGTGCCGTCGGTGGCCAGGTCGCGGACATTGTCCTCGGCCGCGCGCAGATAGGTCTGCAAGGCGACTGCCAGCCAAGGGAATTCGGCGCGGGCCGCCGCGACCGCTTCCAGGGTGTCGGCCGTCGTGGTGTGATCCTCGGCGTCGACGGTCACCCACACGTGACGTTCGACGGCCTTGGCGCAGAGCTTGTGCAGGTTCTCCGCGGCGATGGCCGGACCGTCCTGGCCCAGTGACTGCCCCAGGGCCGACAGCTTGAGCGACACCTCCACCCGCGGGACGACCGACGGCACACCCGGGATCTCGTGGTCGGCCTCGGCCAAGGCGTCGATGAGCGAAAGGTATTCGGCGACAGCGGCATCGGCCTGCGCCCGGTCGGTGGTGTACTCACCGAGGAAGTCCACACTGACCGAGCGGCCGCTCTTCAGCAGCTCGCGCGCCACGGGCGCCAGCTCGGCCCGGGTCTCCCCCGCCACGAAGCGGCGCACCACCGCGGCGGTCACCGGCACCTTGGTGATGGCGTCCTTCATCCGCGACGATCCGGCCGCCGCCAGGATCGCCGGACGTAGCGGGTTCATCGCGCCTCCATGTGGGGGTAGCGGTAATCCGTTGGGGGAACGAAGGTTTCCTTGAGCGTGCGGGGCGCGACCCAGCGCAACAGGTTGAGATGCGAGCCCGCCTTGTCATCGGTGCCCGAGGACCGCGCGCCGCCGAAGGGCTGCTGACCGACCACCGCGCCGGTGGGCTTGTCATTGATATAGAAGTTGCCCGCCGCGAATCGCAATGCGGTCGAGGCGGATTCGACGGCCTGGCGATCGCGGGCGAAGATCGCGCCGGTCAGCGCGTACGGCGAGGTGGAGTCGACGATGTCGAGCATGTCGGTGAACGCGTCGGGCGCACCGTCGTCGTAGACGTAGACCGACAGGAGGGGACCGAAGTACTCGGTGGAGAACGCCTCGTCGCCGGGATCGTCGCCGAGCAGCACGGTCGGGCGGACGAACCAGCCCTCGCTGTCGTCGCAGCCACCGCCGACCGGGATATCGATCCCGGCGCTCTTCGCCCGGTCGATGGCGGCCTCACATTTGAGGAAGGCCCGCGAGTCGATCACGGCCCCACCGAAATTCGACAGATCCGCCACGTCGCCGTAGGTCAGCGACTCCACCTCGGACAGGAAATCCTGCCCCATCCGCTGCCACACCGACTTGGCGATGTAGGCGCGGGAGGCGGCCGAGCACTTCTGGCCCTGATACTCGTAGGCTCCGCGAACCATGGCCGTCCGCAGGGCGTCCGGATCGGCGGAGGAGTGCGCGAGGATGAAATCCTTGCCGCCCGTCTCGCCGACGAGCCGCGGATATCCGTGGTACCGGCCGATATTCGAGCCGACGGTCTGCCACAGGGACTGGAAGGTGCGAGTGGAGCCGGTGAAGTGGATGCCCGCCAGCCGCGGATCCGCCAGCGCCACCTCCGACAGTTTCGCACCGCTTCCGGTCACCATATTGATGACACCGGGCGGCAGTCCCGCCTCCTCCAGCAGCCGCATGGTCAGATACGCCGAGAGCGTCTGTGTCGACGAGGGTTTCCAGACCACGGTATTGCCCATGAGCGCGGGCGCGGTGGGCAGATTCCCGGCGATGGCGGTGAAGTTGAACGGGGTGATGGCGTACACGAACCCCTCCAGGGGCCGGTAGTCCATCCGATTCCACACGCCCGCACCGGATTCCGGCTGCACCGCGAGTATCTGCCGGGCGAAGGCGACATTGAAGCGCCAGAAGTCCACCAGTTCGCAGGGTGCGTCGATCTCGGCCTGCTGCACCGATTTCGACTGGCCCAGCATGGTGGCGGCGGCGATGGTCTCGCGCCAGGGCCCGGCCAACAGATCCGCCGCCCGCAGCAGCACGGCGGCCCGCTCCTCGAAGGGCAGTGCCCGCCAGGCGGGTGCGGCGGCGGTGGCGGCCGCGATGGCCGCCCGAGCTTCGTCGTGGGTGGTGTCGGTATAGGTCCCGAGGGGGTGCCGGTGCCGATGCGGCATCACGATATTCAGCCGTTTCCCGCTCCCGGCCTGATGTTTGCCGCCGATCACCAGCGGCACGTCCAGGGTCGAAGCGGAGAGTTCGGCGAGCTTGGTGGTCAGCAGCTCGCGTTCGCGGCTACCCGGTGCGTAGGTGTGCACCGGTTCGTTGCCGGGGGCAGGGACAACCGTGACAGCGTCCATATCCAACGCTAACCCGGTTGCCGCGGCCCGGCCGGGACGAACACGCTCCGGACGGGCAAGGGGGTTGGGAGGGCCTAGCCCCCAACCCCCTTACGCGGTCGAGACGATCGCTACTTGAAGTCGTTGGCGATGATGTTCTCGATATTGCGTTCCGCCAGCGCGGTGATGGTGACGAACGGGTTGACGGTGGTCAGACCCGGGATCAGCGAGCCGTCGATGACGTACAGGCCCGGGTAGGAGCTGAGCCGTCCGTAGTTGTCGGTGGACACATTGATCACGCAGCCGCCCAGCGGGTGGTAGACGAAATCGTCGCCCCAGGTCTTGTACTCGCCGAACAGGTCGGTCCGGTAGATGGTGGCCTGCTTCTTGTTGATCGGGTCGAAGATGCGCTTGGCACAGTCGATGCTGGGCTGGTTCCAGGCGGTCTGCCAGTTCAGGTCCACGCCACCGGAACCCGAGTTGTAGGAGAAGACGCCGCGGTTCGGATTCTTGGTGATGGCCAGGTACAGGCTCGCGAAGGTCTCGATGCCCGCCGGGAACGGCGAGATCTCCGCGAAGCCCGGGCCGCCGCTGTCGGCCCAGTTGTCGATGCCGAGGGTCGGGATGCAGGACTGCAGACTGCCGGTGGCGTCCCACGCCTGGTTCTGCCGGGCCACCATGACATTGCCGTTGTTGCCCCAGCCGGAGCCGACCGAGTCGGGCAGGTTGGGCAGCTTGCCGGTGGCCTTCTGGGTGACCAGCAGTTTGCTGGTGCCCACACTGCCCGCCGCGAAGAAGACCTTCTGCGCCGTAACGGTTTTCGACTTCACGGTGTTGCCGCTGGTGTCGATCTGGTTCATGGTCACCGAGAACCCACCGCCGTTGGCCGGTGCGACGGTGGTGACCACGTGCTGCGGCACGATGGTCACCTTGCCGGTGCCGGACGCGGCCGCCAGGTAGGTCTTGTCCAGGGAGTTCTTGCCGTAGTTGTTGCCGTAGATGACCTCGGCGTTGAGCGCCGACTTGGTGGCGGTGCCGGCCTGCTCCTGCTTCATGTAGTTGAAGTCGTAGACGTTCGGCACGAAGGTCGTCTTGAACCCGGAGGCTTCGGCCGTCTTCTTGCCGACCCGTGCGAACTGGTAGCAGTCGGCGGACTGCCACCAGGTCTGATCGACGTTGTTCACCTTCAGCCCGGCATTGGCCCGCGGGTAGTAGGTGCTGTACATCGAGGCCGCGTCCACCGACGGCAGGATGCTGGCGAAGTTCTCCTGCTTGGGCGTCACCGCCATGCCGCCGTTGACCAGCGAGCCGCCGCCGACGCCGCGCCCCTGGTAGACGCGAATCCCGCTGAACTGCTCGGCATCCAGCACGCCGGTGTAGCTCGGGATCGACTTGTCGTAGGGCGCGCCCATGAAGTGGTTGATCGGCTGGACGGTCTCGGTGCGCAGCCAGAAGGAGCGGCCGTCCGGGTTGAGCATGTTGCAGAAGACCTTGCCGTCGGACCCGGGCTGGGTCCAGGACATGCCCTTCTCGACCATGACGACGCTCTGCCCGGCCTGCGCCAGCCGCAGCGCCGCGACCGCGCCGCCGTACCCGGTGCCGATGACCAGGATCGGCATGGTGTCACCGTCGTTGATCGCCCCGGTGGGTAGCGCCCGCGCCGATGGCATCTTCGGTAGTAGTGCGGCCGCCCCCAAAATGACACCTGTTGCAGCTAGGAACCCACGTCGGTTGACATTGCTGCCGAAAACACTCTTGCCGGGGGTTTCATAGGAAAGACCACGCACTGAAAGACTCCTCATCGAGACGCGATGAGAACCTGTTATAGGCGGTGTGAAAGACCTACGGGTCAGTTTCGGGAAAGATCGAGTTCAGCGCCGACGGCGGGCAGGATTTTCGAGACTCGAAGAAATAGCCGGGAACCCCGAAAATCGAAAAGCCCCCCGGGATTCCGGGGGGCTTTCCAGATACTGCGACCCTGACGGGACTCGAACCCGCGACCTCCGCCGTGACAGGGCGGCGCGCTAACCAACTGCGCCACAGGGCCTTACACATCACTCGGCCACTGGGCCTTGCAACGTCGTAGACGGTATCACGGGCCCCGTATTAACGGGAAATCAGCTGGTCAGGCGATCAGCGGCGGCGGCGATACGCTCGTCCGTCGCGGTCAGCGCGATGCGCACGTGCTGGTTGCCCCGCGGACCGTAGAACTCGCCCGGCGCCGCCAGGATGCCGCGCTCGGCCAGCCAGTCCAAGGTCGTGCGGCACGGCTCACCGCGCGTCGACCAGAGATACAGACCCGCCTCGGAATCGTCGATGCGGAATCCGGCGCGCTGCAAGGCATCTCGCAGCACCACCCGCCGCGCCCGGTAGCGGTCCTTTTGCTGCACCTCGTGCGCGTCATCACCGAGGGCCGCGGTCATGGCCGCCTGAATCGGGTACGGCAGCATCATGCCGGAGTGCTTGCGCACCTCCAGCAGTTCCGCCACCAGCTCCGGGTCGCCGGTCACGAAACCGGCCCGGTAGCTCGCCAGATTCGAGGTCTTCGACAACGAGTGGATGGCCAGCAGCCCGGTGTGGTCGCCGTCGCACACCTCGGGATCGAGGATGGAGACCGCGCGGCCCTCCCAGGCCAGGCCCAGGTAGCACTCGTCCGACGCCAGCACCGCGCCGCGTTCGCGGGCGAACTGCACCACCTTGCGCAGGTGATCGACGCCCAGCACCTTGCCGGTGGGATTGGACGGCGAGTTGAGGAAGATCAGCGCGGGCTTCTCCGGCCCGAGCTGTGCGGTGCCGTCGGCGCGCACATAGCGCGAGCCGGACAGCAGCGCACCCACCTCGTAGGTCGGGTACGCGACCTCCGGGATGACCACCAGATCCTGTGCGCCCAGCCCGAGTAGTCGCGGCAGGCCCGCGATCAGCTCCTTGGTGCCGATGACGGGTAGCACGGCGGCCGGGTCCACCCCGGTGATCCCGAATCGCCGCTTCAGCGCCGAGACAACGGCTTCGCGCAATTCGGGCGTTCCGTGCGTGGTCGGATAGCCGGGCACCTCCGCCACCGACGAAAGCGCCTCGCGGATCAGCGGATCCACCGGATCGACCGGTGTACCGACCGAGAGGTCGACGATGCCGTCCGGATGCGAAGCGGCCTTCGCCTTCACGGAAGCGATGGTGTCCCAGGGAAAATCGGGTAGCAGAGCGCTCACCCGGCCACGCGCGGTCAAAGGCCCGACCTACTCGCTGGCCATCGGCGGTAGCGCGGCGATGAACGGCGGGTCGAAGTCGACCTTGCCGACCTTGGTGGCGCCGCCGGGCGAACCCAGCTCGTCGAAGAAGTCGACGTTGGCGTTGACGTAACCGGCCCACTGATCCGGGGTGTCGTCTTCGTAGAAGATGGCTTCCACCGGGCAGACCGGTTCACATGCACCACAGTCCACGCACTCGTCCGGTTGGATGTACAGCATGCGTCCACCCTCGTAGATGCAGTCCACGGGGCATTCCTCGATGCACGCCTTGTCCTTCACGTCAACGCACGGTTCAGCGATGATGTACGGCACTGCCGCTCTCCTAGTCTGTCCTCACATGCGGGATGAACTCCGCTCGGCGAAAACCCTATCCCGGCCAGCCAACATTACTCTTGCAAGCCTGCCCTAACTTCTGGTCGCGACACTGCGACCGCATACAGCTGGCTATCCCAGCGCGAGCGACCCGAGGGGCGCACGGTTCGCGGGTACACCATAGGTGGTGGTGCGTTGGCGGACCGGGCGGCCGATACCCGACGCGATCTCCGTCAGTTCCTCGACCGTCTTGGCGGATCCGTGTTCGGAACCGGCCATGCGGGAAATCGTCTCTTCCATGAGGGTGCCGCCGAGGTCATTGGCTCCACCGTTCAGCATCAACTGGGTTCCCTTGATACCAAGTTTGACCCAGCTGGTCTGAATATTCTCGATGCGGCCGTGCAGCATGATGCGGGCCAGGGCGTGGGCGGCGCGGTTGTCGCGGACCGTGGGGCCGGGGCGGGAGGCTCCGGCGAGGTAGAGCGGGGCGCTCTGGTGCACGAACGGCAGCAGCACGAATTCGGTGAAACCGCCTGTCTCGTCCTGGATTCCGCGTAGCACGCGCAGGTGGCCGACCCAGTGCTTGGGGTTGTCCACATGGCCGTACATCATGGTCGAGCTGGAGCGGATGCCCACCTTGTGGGCGGTGGTGATGACATCGATCCAGGCCGAGGTGGGCAGCTTGCCCTTGGTGAGGACCCAGCGCACCTCATCGTCGAGGATCTCGGCGGCCGTGCCCGGAATGCTGTCCAGCCCGGCCTCTTTCAGCGCCGTCAACCAGTCGTGCACCGACTGGCCGCCCCGGGACGCTCCGTTCACGATCTCCATGGGGCTGAACGCGTGCACATGCATCTCGGGGATGCGGCCCTTGATTGCACGCACCAGATCCGCGTAACCGGTGACCGGCAGCTCCGGGTCGATGCCGCCCTGCATGCAGATCTCGGTCGCGCCGTCGACCCACGCCTCCCAGGCGCGGTCGGCCACCTCGGTCGGGCTCAGGCTGAAGGCGTCGGCATCACCCTTGCGCTGGGCGAACGCGCAGAAGCGGCAGCCGGTGTAGCAGATATTGGTGAAGTTGATGTTCCGGTTGACGATGTAGGTGACATCGTCGCCGACGGTGTCGCGGCGCAGCTGATCGGCCAGCGCGGTAATCGCTTCCAGGGCCGGGCCGTCCGCGGTGGCCAGGGCCAGGTACTGGTCGTCGGTCAGGCCCGCCGGATCCTTCTCGGCGGCGCGCAGGGCGGCCATCACGTCGGCGTCGAAACGCTCGGGCGCGGCGGCGGCCAGCTCGTGCACCTGCTCGCGAATGGACTCCCAGTCGCCGAAGGCGCCCAGCGCATCATCGGCAATCCCGGAGTCGCTGCGGGATTCGGTGAGCCGGCCCTCGGAGTCGATGGCGGTGTTGAGATCGATGCGGCCGACCGACTCCCAGTCGTGGTCGGGCTCCTGCCACGGCAGACCCGAAGGCTTCACGTCGGCGGCCAGGCCGGTCACCGGATCCGCCAGTGCCGCAACATGCTTGGCGACGCGCGGATCGATCCACGGGTGGCCCGCCAGCACGTATTTCGGGTGTGCGGTGATGCGCTCGGTGAGCACGAAACCGGCGTCGGCGGTGACCTGCGCCAGGGTCTCCAGGTTCGGCCAGGGCCGCTCCGGATTCACGTGGTCGGGGGTCAGCGGGGAGACCCCGCCCCAGTCGTCGATGCCCGCCGCGAGCAGTGCCCGGCATTCCTCCAGCGACACCAGATTCGGCGGGGCCTGGATGCGCATCTTCGGGCCGAGCAGCAGCCGGGCCACCGCGATGGTGGCCCGGAACTCCTCCAGATCGGCATCCGGAGTGTCGCGCATGGCGGTGTTCTGCTTGGCCAGGAAGTTCTGCACGATGACTTCCTGCACGTGCCCGAACGCCTTGTGCACCTTGCGGATCGCCAGAATCGACTCGGCGCGCTCGACCAGGTTCTCGCCGATGCCCACCAGGATGCCGGTGGTGAACGGCACCGACAGGCGACCGGCGTCGGTCAGCGCGCGCAGCCGCACCGCCGGATCCTTGTCGGGCGAACCGTAGTGCGCCTGACCGGGTTCGGTGAACAGCCGGGTGGAGGTGGTCTCCAGCATCATGCCCATGGACGGGGCCACCGGCTTGAGCCGCGAGAGCTCCTCCCACGTCATCACGCCCGGATTCAGGTGCGGCAGCAGACCCGTCTCCTCCAGCACGCGAATCGCCATGGCGCGCACGTAATCCAGGGTGGAGTCGTAGCCGCGCTCGTCGAGCCACTGGCGGGCCTCCGGCCAGCGGTCCTCCGGACGGTCACCGAGCGTGAAAAGCGCTTCCTTGCAGCCGAGTTCGGCCCCCTGCCGGGCGACCTCGAGGATGTCGTCGGGCTCCATGTACATGCCCTTGCCCTGCGCGCGCAGTTTGCCGGGCACGGTGACGAAGGTGCAGTAGTGGCACTTGTCGCGACACAGGTGCGTAATGGGGATGAACACCTTGCGGGAGTAGGTGATCGGGAGCACCTCCCCCGCGTACCCGGTCTCGCGCAGCCCGGCATCGCGGACCCGCGCGGCCGAGGCGGTCAGATCCTCGAGATCGGAGCCTCGGGCGTGCAGCAGCACCACGGCTTCATCAAGGTTGAGGGTGGCGCCGTCCCGGGCCCGGCGCAGCGCCCGGCGCATCGCCGAGGCGTTCGGCGGGTTAGGCGGCAGGCTCGGGTTCGCAAGGTCCGTCACGCCATCGATCATGCGCCATCCATCCGACTTATCCGACTCGGGTGCCATGGAACGGGCAAACTCTGCACCCCGCGCCGTTATTCCGCGCGTCCGATGCGAGTATTCGTACTCACTGAGATCAACGGTTCAAATTTCAGTCGCGGTGAAATAACCTCGCGGGCGATCGCTTCGCTGAAGTAGTAGGGAGAGACCTTCGTGCTCGCGAAAATCCGCCGCGCCGCCGTCGTCGCCGGGCTGGGCACCACCGCCCTGCTGACCATCGCCACCAGCACCGCCTTCGCCTTCGGGCCGGTGCCGCCCGCCAACCCCTACCTGGGGCCGGAGGGCACGGCGACCATGCACGGCGACTCCGAGGCCTCCGACACCACCCCGCTGCCGGGCGTCGGCGCCGGCGGCGTCAACGCCGACTTCCATGAGGAGGGCGCGGCCTGCCCGACCATCCTGCAAGGGGCGGACGGCTTCCCGCAGGCACTGTGCACCAAGGTCACCGACCGCGCGCCGGAAGTGCTGCTGCTGGACCCGAGCAACGGCAACACCCTCGCCCACCTCGATCTCACCAAGGGCAGCCTGCTCGGCGGCGTGTACGCCTACCTCGACAATCAGGATCGGATGGTCACCGTCGACGGCTCCGGCAGCCTGCTGCGCATCGCGCACCAGCGTGGGTCGGACGGCTCGTGGTCGCTGTCGATCGCCGCGAAAACCGATGTGACGCAGGCGGTCGCCGGGCACTGCGGCGGCGGCAGCTGCGACGAGGTCTCCTCGGTGTCGCCCGACTATCAGGGCCGGGTGTGGTTCGCCACCGACAATGCCGCGGCCGGATTCGTCAACACCGACGGCACCGCGCACTCGATCGTGCTCGCGCCCGGCGAGATCGTCGCCAACAGCATCGCCACCGCGCCCCAGGGCATGGCCGTGGCCACCGACCACGCCCTGTACCTGCTCACCGTGGACGCGAGCGGTAACCCGCAGATCGCCTGGCGGCAGTCCTACGATCGCGGACCCGCGCGCAAGCCCGGCCAATTGAGCTGGGGCACCGGCGCGACGCCCACCTTCTTCGGGCCGGGCAACGGCACCGAATACCTGGCCATCACCGACAACGCGGCGACGAAGGAGAATCTGCTCGTCTTCGACACCGTCTCCGGTAATCAGGTCTGCTCGATCCCGGCCATCGACGGCACCGAGAACTCACCCATCGGTTCGGGCAACAGTGTCTTCGTGGCCAGCACCTACGGCTACCCGTACCCGGCGCTGCCCGCCAACGCCGGGCCCAGTCAGCCCGCGAGCGCATCGATCTCGGGCGGTATGACCCGCATCGACGTCACCGGCTCCGGTTGCACGGTGGTCTGGACCAACACCGTGCCCTCCTCGGCGGTGCCGCGACTGTCCGTGGCGGACGGCAAGATCTACACCTTCACCCGGCGCGGGCTGCTGGGCGGGATCTTCGACGGCAGCAGCAGCGGCAGCGCCAGTGGCAGCGCGGGCGTGTCCGACAAGTACAACTTCGCGGTGATCGACGCCAACACCGGCAAGCTCGAGGTCGAGCAGTACGTCGGCGCGACCACGGTGAACGACACCCTGCAGATGGTCGGCACCATCGCGCCCGGGCGAATCCAGTACCAGGGCACCACGACCGGGCTCTACCGGATCACGCCGAAGTAGCAGAACCGGGGCGTCCAGTCCTCGTCCGTAACAACCGCCTCCGGGGGCGGATTCATGCAAGCATGAGCAGCATGTCCCAGCCCCTCGCCTCCGGCGGCATACTGGCCGATCCGTCGCGGCGTCCCAGCCCGCGCGCCAAACTGCTGTGGGCGCTCAGCGCCGCGCTGTCCTGGGTGGTCCCGGTCCTGGGTGTGGGGATCTGGGCGCTGTTCGACACCCACCGGCGCGGCGTGCAGGCGCTGGTCCTCGTGATCGTGCTGCTGGCGGCGGTATTCAGCATCGTCGCGATTCCGCTGTGGCGCTACGCCGTGCACCGCTGGGAGATCACCGACGAGGCCGTGTACACCCGCACCGGCTGGTTCACCCAGGAGAGCCGGGTCGCGCCGATCACCCGCGTGCAGACCGTGGACACCTACCGCGGACCGCTGGAACGGCTGCTGGGGCTGGCCACCGTCACCGTCACCACCGCCTCCTCGGCCGGGGCCGTGCACATCAGCGCGCTCGCCCTCACCGACGCCCGCGACACCGTCGCCCAACTCACCGCCATCGCGGCACAGCATCGAGGGGATGCGACGTGAACCAGCCCGGCGATCCCGACGTCAACCCGGATTCCTATCCGACAGAAGTACTTTCACCGATCCCGGGGGCGGGCGGCGCGGACGCGCAGTCCTGGCAGCGGCTCGACAAACGCATGCTGCTGGTGCACCCGGTCACCGAGCTGGTGCGCTACATCCCGATCCTGATCGCCTCGCTGCTCGCGGGCGCGCGCAGCGACAATCCCACCTGGAGCCTGGGGGTGGTGGCGATCATCGTGGCGTTCGCGCTCACCCGCTGGTTCACCACCACCTACCGGATCACGCCCGAGAACGTGGAGTTGCGCACCGGACTCGTTCAGCGCAAACGCCTTTCGGTGCCGCGCAACCGGGTGCGGTCGGTGGACGTGCAGGCCGATCTGCTGCACCGGGCACTCGGACTGGCCGTGCTGACCATCGGCACCGGGCAGCACGCGGAGAAGAAGGACCAGTTCAAACTGGATGCCCTGGACGCCAAGCTGGTGCCGGAGCTGCGCACCGCACTGCTGGCGCACACCCGTGCTGGCTCGGAATCGGTTGCCGCCCAGTCGATCACCGATCCAGACCGCCTCGCACCCGATCCGGCCGAGGACCGTCCCGGCGTGGAAATCGCGCACTGGCAAGCGGATTGGGTGCGCTACGCGCCGCTCTCACTGACCGGCTTCGCGATCATCGCGCCGGTCGTGGGTCTGGCCTTCCAATACGGCTTCGCCCAGCTGTTCCTGAAGTCCGGCACCGTGCAGGATGTCGGCCACCGCGGCGCGAGCGTCATCGCCGCGGTCGTCGCTCTGCTGGTCGTCGTGCTGGTCGTCGTGGTCAGCCTGGCCGCCTGCGCCCGCTACCTGATGACCTGGTTCGGGCTGAAGGTCCACGACAACGGCAAAACCCTCACCATCCGCCACGGCCTGTTCACCACCCGCCAGACCACCCTCGACCTGGCCCGACTGCGCGGCGCGACCGTCAACGAACCCCTGCTGCTGCGCCTGGCCCGGGCCGCCGAACTCGAGGCGATCATGGTCGGCACCAGCCCGCGCCAGAAGATCCTGCCGCAGGCCCCGCGCAGCGCCGTGAACCGCACCCTGGCCCATCTGCTCGGCACCGGCTCGGCGCGGCGCGCGGTGGCCCACGACGAGGCGGATTCCTTTGCGACGGTGCAGATTCCCGCACTGTCCGGAGCCGGACAGACCCAGATCACGGAGCTCATCGAGACGCACCTGCGGGCGCACGGTCCGGCCGCGCATCGCCGCCGCTACACCCGCACGCTGGGCCCGCTCGCCGTGATCGCGGCGGTCCTGCTCGCGATTTCCCTTGTGGGCGGTGACATTCCGAGCTGGCTGTGGGTCGTGCTGGCGGTCGCGGTGCCGATCGCGGCAGCGCTGGCCTGGGATCGGTACCGGGGTCTGGGGCACGCCGTCATCCCGGCCGTGAACGGCAATCCCACCTGGCTGATCACCCGCAGCGGCTCCCTGGACCGCGACCGCGACTGCCTGGAAGCCCCCGGCGTCATCGGCTGGACCGTCCGCCAAACCTTCTTCCAGCGTCGCGCGGGTGTGGCGACCGTGGTGGCCGCGTCGGCCGCGGGCAAGAAGCGGTATCACGTCATCGATCTGCCGCTCGCACAGGCGTGGGCGCTGATAGAAGCCGTCACGCCCGGAATCAATCCAGCACAGGGTAATTCGAGCGGATCACCGTCTGCGGGTCGCGCTCGCGCTTGATCGCGCGCAGCCGGTCCAGGGTCGCCGTGTCGAAGGCGGCGGCCGCGGATTCGCCCGGGGCCAGGAAGGTGAAGGGCTTCTTGCCCGTCAGCAGCTCGCCGAACTCCGCCACCAGCGCAGTCGTCTTGGCGCGCACCGCATCTCGCAGCTGCGGCAGGCCGAGACCGAGGGTGGAGATCAGGTAGCCGTCGGACAGCGCGCCGCGCGCACCGGAGGCGGGGCGGGCCAGCGCGCCGCCGAGGTGACGGACCTGCAGGCTCACCAGGGGTGCGATCGAGGTGCCGAGAATGATCTTCTCGGCCTCCGGGGACAGCTCGTCCAGCAGCTCACCGCGCGTGATCGCCGGGCTCGGATCGGTCGGCTCCTGCGTGATGGTCCCCAGATCCGCCACCGACATGGCGGCTCGGGTGTCGGTGAGCGCGCCACCGATCCGGTCCAGCACCGACACCAGGGCCCGGCCCTGCTCCGGGTCGCCGAGGTAGGCGAGGTCGATGCCCACCATCTCCGGCGCCCCGGGGAACTGGAAGCGGTTGAACCACACCGACAGTTCGTCGGGAGCCCCGGAAGTCAACGCGCGGAAGGCATCCCACACCTCGGGCAGCCGATCCGCGGTCCAGGTGATGCGGCCGCCGTACAGGCCGGGCGCGGGGAACAGCTCGAACTCGAGCCCCGTCACCACGGCGAAATCGCCACCGCCACCGGACAATGCCCAGAACAGGTCGGGGTCGCTGTCCGCGGTCACCCGGGCCGGGCGGCCCGCCGCGTCCACGATCTCGAAGGCGCGCACCGCATTCGACGCCCAGCCGTACTTGCGGGCGAACCAGCCCTTACCGCCGCCGAGCGTGTACCCGGTCACCCCGACCACCGGGTTGCTGCCCGCGAGACCGGTCAGACCGTGCTCGGCCGCGAGCGCCTGCACCTGCCCCCACGACACTCCCGCACCGGCCCGCGCCACCCGCGCGACCGGATCGATCTCCAGCCGGTTCAGGGCTCCGGTGCGCAGCAGGATCGCCTCCGCCACGCCACCGGAGGCGCCATGCCCGGTCGGCTGGGTCACCACCGCGCGGCCCGCGGCCCGCGCGAAACTCAGCACGGCCGCGACATCCTCGGCGTCGGCGGCCTCGACCACCGCGGCCACCGGCTGCGTGACGGCCAGGCTCCACGGCCGGGCCAGCTGTTCGAAATCGGCGTCGCCGGACACCAGTACCCGGCCCCGGACGGTGTTGCGCAGTTCGTCGAATCCCATCGTCATCCCTCGCTCGTCGTCGCTCTCGCTGTGCTTGATCTTCAGTGCGATTCATCAAGAGGACGAGACAGGGCGAGGGTCTGTGACACCGGCGGGCGGCAATCACGCTATGGGCTCGGTCACACCTTGCCGGTCGGTGTCGGAGCGGCCAGCCGGGCGGTGGCCCGGTAGTAGAGCAACATCCCCGGAGGCAGGAGACCGCAGATGAGCAGCAGCATGGTCGGCCAATCACCCATGAGCAGCGCGTAGCCGCTCGGGCTGAAACCCGCGCAGACCAAGAAAGCCAGCGCCCACACCAGCAGCGGCAGCGCCATCACGCCGAAGCGCTTGGTCACCACGCCCATGCCCATCACCAGCAGCACATTGATCACCGCGGCGGCCAGGGCGGTGAACGGCAAGGGGATCGCGCCCGCGGTCGCGGCATCCGCCAGCGGCCCCGCGGCCATCACCTGCGTCGTCTCCGGCAGATGCGCCTGACCGGCGTACAGCGGCAGGAACAGCACTTCGAACCCGAGCGTGATCACCGCGTCCACCAGCAGCAGCGCGATGATCACCGCGTTGACTACCGTGCGCACCGGCGAATTCCCGTCCAGCGCTTCGCCCGCGGGGGCTCCGACGGCCGCCGTCACGGCACCGGCGGGAAACCGAGCAGGGTCAGCAGCTGACTCTGCATGTCCACGAAGCCGTACAGCACCGAGAGATACAGCTCGTGCTGCCACTCGAAATAGGGTCGCTGGCTCTCGACGAACGCGGCGATGGCATTTTGCAGATCCCAGTTATACATGGCTCATCAGTCTCTCATTCCAGCCCGGCGAAGAGATCGTGTTCGCGGCCGTCGGGGCCGAGCGGGCCGCGCTCACCACGTACCAGAATGTAGTGCTCCTCCGGCAGCACCGGCTGCGCCACATCGTTCGAGAGCGCGAACTCCCGGCCCGACGGGGCCACCGTCACCTGGGTGGCGTGCGCGCGCAGCGCGGCCCGCTTGGCCGCCAGCGCATCCGACACGTCCACCGTGGTGGTGACGGAATCGGCGGGGACACAAGCCAATTCACCGGTATTCGGGAGCCGCCAGCCGCGCGGCAGCGCACCCGGCAGCTGATCGACGGTGCGGCGCTTGAGCGCCTCGGTGTGCATCGCCAGCACCGTGCCGTCGGTGACCGTCCAATACATCTTCGGGACCGTCCAGCCCCACTCCGCCGCGGCGTCCACCGCGGCCATCGTGATCTCGTGCGCGCGAATGTGATCCGGATGCCCGTAGCCGCCGCGCGGGTCGTAGCCGACCACCACGCGCGGGCGCAGCTCCAGGATCACCTGCACCAGTGCGTCGGTCGCGGCATCGCCGGAGTTCACGAAGGCGCGGGGATTGCGCGCGGAGGGCGTTCCGGCCATCCCTGAGTCGCGCCAGCGGCCCGCGCCACCCAGGAAATGCGGGGTCCCGGCGTCCAATTCGGCCAGCGCCCGGGTCAATTCGAGGATCCGGTAGCCACCCAGCTGATCGGCCTGCCCGGCCACCAGGTGCGCGTACTCGTCCCCGATGACCTCGCCCTCCTCGCCGAGCGTGCAGGTCACCACGGTGACCGGCAGGCCGCGCTTGCGATAGTGGGCGATGGTGCCGCCGGTGGTGATGGACTCGTCGTCGGGATGCGCGTGCACCAGCAGCAGACCGTGCGTGGCCACCCCCGGGAAATGCGCGGCGCTCACGGCACCCTCCGCCAGTTGGCGGCATCGGCGAAGATGCCGGTCTGGATCGCGCCGCTGAGCGACGCCCCGTCCACCCGCGGACCGGCCGCGGCCACCTGGGTGTCCTGCACGATCGGCAGCACCGTCGCCAACTCCCACAGCTTGGGCTCGGCGTCCCCGATCACCTTGCCGACATCGATGCCGCGCAGCGCGTTGTCGATGGCGGCCTGCAAGGTCGGATCGCACACGCCCGACAGGTTGGACGGTGACTTCTTCACGCCGTCGACCACCGCGGAGTCGCCGTCACCGGGCTGCGGCACGGGCGCGCACCCGTAACGCGAGGCCAGCACGGTCGCCGGATCCTGACCGGTGCGCTCCCAGCCGACCACCGCGTCGACCCCGACATCGGTGAGTTCCTTGCCGTAGAGCTGCGCCGCCGACACGCTGCGCACGATGACATCGATTCCGGCACTGCGCAATTGGTCCGCCGCCGTATTCGCCACCGCCAACGTGGTGGTATCGCCGTCCACCGCGCCGATCCGCACCGTCAGCGATTTGCCGTTCTTGGCCAGCGGACGCGGTTGCGGCGCGGGCGAAGTCGCCGACTGCGCGGCGGGAGTCTCCGCGCCCCGGGCGAATCCGGCCTCACCCAGCAGCCCGAACGCCTCGTCCTGACTCAGCCGCGGCGGCTCGGTCGCCACATAACCGGGGTCCGACGGCGAAAGCACCTGCGCGCGAACCGGTTCCACCCAACTGCCGGTCTGCGCGCCGACCGTGGCCAGCAGCACCGGATCCAGCAGCCCCAGCACCGCGCGCCGCACCCGCACATCGGCCAGATCACCGCTGCGGCCGTTGAGCACCAGTTGCATCTCGCGCGACTGCGCCATCATGGCGGTGCGCACCGACGGGATCGCCGCAAGCTGCGCCTGCAACGCCACCCCGCCGTGCACCAGCGCCATCTGCGCGTCCCCGACCCGCAGCGACTCGGCCACCTGCGCGGGAGTTCCGCCGCGCCGCAACAGGATCTGATCCGGCTGCGCGGGCGCACCCCAGTAGCGGTCGTTGCGCTCGAGCAGGATCTCCTCGCGACCGCGATCGGCCTGCTTGATGCGGAACTGCCCGCCGGAGATCCGGATGGTGTCGATGAGCCCCTGCTCGAACCCGGAGTCCTTCACCAGATGCTGCGGCAGCAGGTCCGCGAACAGCTGATGCCAGGCCGGATACGGCTGCGTCATGGTGACGGCCACCGTCTTGCCGCCCGCCGACGAACTCACATCCGAGATCAGCCGATACCCGGCCGGATCCACCACCCCAGGCTGCGAGATCATCTGCTGCCACAGGTATTTGAAGTCCTCGGCCGCGATGGGCGCGCCATCGGACCAGGACGCCTCGTTCTTGATCTGGTAGGTGATGGTGAACGGCTCCAGCGAGGTCACCTCCGCCGACACCATCAACGCCGGATCCAGATTCCAGTCCGTCGCACCCGGCACCCCGGGCGTCGGCGTCGGCCGGAACGGACTCGGCAACACCATGCTCGCCACCGCCGCCGTCGCGGGCGAGAGCTGCGACAGCAGATGCGGATTGAACCCGATCCCGATGTCGTCGACGGCCACCACCACGGATTTGTTACCGGGCTTGGCAGGCTGCGTCTTGGGACTGTCGGTGGACTCGATGGGCGGCGGCGGATTCGCCGTGCAGCCGGTGGCGACGGTCATAAGCGCCGCCACCAACAACAGCACCACGCGCAACGACGCGCGCCTACGGCCACCCGCTCTCACGTTCGGCACTCTACTGGATCCCCTTCGGACCACTCGGTCACCGCGGCACGGTCCACCACGGCGACGTCGGTCGAGCTGAGGCCGCCCACCCGGTGAGCCCGGGTGGGCGGTAGCAATTTTCAAGGGCGCAAGCCCGCATCGGGGTTCAGGAGCAGAGCCCCGACTCCGGTGGTTGGGGTTTCAGGGGCGAAGCCCCTGAGAGTCCCCGAGAGTTGGTTTTACCCCTGGGCGGCCTTGTCGCGCGCCTTGCGGCGGGAGATCTCGCGCTGGCGGTCGTTGGCGTTCAGGGTGACCTTGCGCACGCGCACGATCTCCGGCGTCACCTCGACGCACTCGTCGTCGGTGCAGAACTCCATCGCCGACTCGAGGTCCAGCTGCAGCGGCTTGGCCAGGGTCTCGAGCACGTCACCGGTGGCCGACCGCATGTTGGTCAGCTTCTTCTCGCGGGTGACGTTGATGTCGAGATCCTCGGCACGCGGGTTGATGCCGACCACGTGGCCCTCGTAGGTGTCCGCGCCCGGCTCCACGAAGAACTGACCGCGGTCGGCCAGCTGGATCATGGCGAACGGGGTGACCGAGCCGTTGCGGTCGGAGACCAGCGAACCGGTGTGGCGGGCGCGGATCTCACCGGCCCACGGCGCGTAACCGTCGAACACGGCGTTGGCGATGCCGGTGCCGCGGGTCTCGGTGAGGAAGTCGGTGCGGAAACCGATCAGGCCGCGCGACGGGACGATGAACTCCATGCGCACCCACCCGGCCGAGTGGTTGCTCATCTGGACCATCTTGCCCTTGCGGGCGGCCAGCAGCTGGGTGACGGCGCCCAGGTACTCGTCCGGGGCGTCGATGGTCAGCTCTTCGAACGGCTCGTGGGTCTTGCCGTCGACCTGCTTGGTGACCACCTGCGGCTTGCCGACGGTCAGCTCGAAGCCCTCGCGGCGCATCTGCTCGACCAGGATGGCGAGCGCGAGCTCACCACGGCCCTGGACCTCCCAGGCGTCCGGGCGGCCGATGTCGAGCACGCGCAGCGACACGTTGCCGACCAGCTCCTGATCCAACCGCTGCTTGACCATGCGGGCGGTCAGCTTGTGGCCCGACACCCGGCCGACCAGCGGCGAGGTGTTGGTGCCGATGGTGACGGAGATGGCGGGCTCGTCGACGGTGATGCGCGGCAGTGCGACCGGGTTGTCGACGTCGGCGAGGGTGTCGCCGATCATGATGTCCGGGATGCCCGCGATGGCGACGATGTCGCCGGCCACGGCCTCCTCGCCGGGCTGACGCTCGACGCCGACGGTCTTGAGCAGCTCGGTGATTCGCACGGTCTTGACGCCGTCACCGTGCATCCAGGCCACGTTCTGGCCCTTCTTCAGGGTGCCGTTGTGGATGCGCACCAGGCCGATTCGGCCCAGGAACGGGGAGGCGTCGAGGTTGGTGACGTGCGCCTGCAGCGGCTTGGTGGCGTCGCCCTTGGGGGCGGGCACGTACTTCATGAGGACCTCGAACAGCTCGTCGAGGTTCTCCGCGTCCGGCACGGTGCCGTTCTCGGGGCGCTTGGTGGAGGCGACGCCCGCGCGGCCGGAGGCGTAGAGCACCGGCAGGTCGAGAGCCAGCTCGGCGGCTTCCGAGGCCTCGTCGTCGAGGTCGGAGGCCAGGTCCAGCAGCAGGTCGTGCGACTCCTCGACGACCTCTTCGATCCGGGCGTCCGGGCGGTCGGTCTTGTTGACCACCAGGATCACCGGCAGCGACGCGGCGAGCGCCTTGCGCAGCACGAAACGGGTCTGCGGCAGCGGGCCCTCGGACGCGTCGACGAGCAGCACGACGCCGTCCACCATGGACAGACCGCGCTCGACCTCACCACCGAAGTCGGCGTGGCCGGGGGTGTCGATGACATTGATTACGGTGACCGATCCGTCGGCATTGTGCCGGTGAACAGCGGTGTTCTTCGCGAGAATGGTGATGCCCTTCTCGCGCTCGAGGTCACCGGAGTCCATCACTCGGTCGACGAGTTCGGCGCGTTCGGCGAACGCACCGGATTGCCGGAGCATGGCGTCGACCAGTGTTGTCTTGCCGTGGTCGACGTGCGCCACGATGGCGACGTTGCGGAACTCGACAGACGACACGTTTGATTCCTCCTGGTGAAAAGTTGTTGCCGACCCGGATGGGTCTCATGCGTGGGGCTGCCTACTACGAGACATGGCGAACTCCACCGGGCATGCGGCGAGCTACACATTACCGGGAGTACCAAGTCACACGTTTAATGGGCTGAGGTTAGGTTAAGCTAACCAACATGGGCAAGGTGAAGGCGAAGGACGTTTCGAGTCTGAAGCCGAAGAAGAAATGCTGCCGCAAGAAGACGCGGTGCGTGAAATGCCCCGTGGTCATCATGCGCATGAAGAAGGCGGAGGCCGCGGGCTGCTGCGGCAAGGAACTCAAGAAGTGCCTCAAAGTCGCACGCGCGGCGTGATCGCGGAGTAGACCGGAGTCATGAGTCGCGCGCTGCTCTCCGAAGACGACATCGCCAAGGCCCTCACCGAATTGCCCGACTGGACCCGCGACGGTGACAGCATCAGCCGCACCGTCGAGGCCGCCTCGTTCCTGGGCGGCATCGAGCTGGTGCGCCGGGTGGCCGCCGCGGCCGAGGCCGCCGATCATC
>NZ_JBSGBY010000007.1:0-41360 GCF_053601505.1 Nocardia sp. NPDC004722 | reverse complement strand
GAGTTCGGCCTGGGTGAAGTTCTGGAAGGCGAAACCGACCTGGTACAGCGGATGTCGCCCCGGAGACCGCACCGGGTCGATCGCATCGACAACGTGCTCGAAGGGCACGTCGGAATGCGCGAAGTTGGCCAAATCGCGGGTACGGGACGTGGCCAGCAGTGCCGTGAACGGCTCAGCGAGCTCCACGCGGGTGCGCGACACCGTGGTATTGACGAACATGCCGACCACCCCGTCGAGAGCGGGCTCGGCACGTTGGGTCATCGGGACACCGATCGCGATATCGCTGGAATTGGACAGTCGCGCCAGCAACACCGCCAACGCGGTGCGCATGAGCATGAACAGACTCACCCGCTGATCGCGGGCCAAGGACAGCAATGCCGCGTGCACGGCAGGCGGCAGCATCTCATCGACGGTCGCGCCACGCAGCGACGCGATCGCCGGCCGCCGCCGATCGGTAGGCAGATCGAGTTGGTCCGGTAGTCCGGCCAGTTCCTCGGTCCAGTAGCGAAGTTGCTGCGACAGCAGCGAACTGGTGTCGGCACGGGATCCGAGAAGCTGCTGCTGCCACAGCGCGAAATCGGCGTACTGAACCCGCAGCGGTGGCCACGTCGGAGCAGTGCCGCTGTGGCGGGCGGAGTAGGCCAGTGCCAGGTCGCGCGCCAGCGGCGCCATGGAGGATCCGTCCGCGCAGATGTGATGCATGGCGCAGACCAGGATGTTCTCCTGCGGGGTGCGCAGCAGCCGAACTCGCAGTGGCACTTGGGTAGTCACGTCGAATCCCTGCCGCAGGACGCGATGAACGTGGTCATCGACCGAATCGGCGGGGATGTCGAGTACGGCGAAGCAATCGACGGCCGCGGCGGGATCCACGATCAGTTGGTGCGGTCCGTCGTCGTCGGCGGGATAGCGGGTGCGCAGTGCCTCATGGCGGGCGCACACGTCGGTCAAGGCGTGTTGCAGCGCGGTGAGGTCGATGCCGGGCAGCCGTAGCGCGAAACCGAGATTGTCCACCGCGGCGGCGGTGTCGAACTGGTTTCGCAACCAGAACCGCAGCTGATTGGCCGACAACGGAATTCGCTCGGGACGCGGACCGGCCAGCAAAGCAGGACGCGCGAGGTCGAACCGCTCCGAGCGGATCGCGTGCGTCAGAGCCGCTACGCTGGGATGGTCGAAAATCAGCTGTACGGGGATCTGCGCATTCCACACATCGCTCAATCGCGCGGCGGCCTGGGTCGCCAGCAGCGAATTGCCGCCCACGGTGAAGAAGTCGCTGTCGGCGCTGAAACCCCGGTGACCCAAGACATGCGCGAATGCCTCGGCGACGAGGTCCTCACCGACACCAACGGCACGACGAGATCGTCTGCGGGCGACGGGCAATGCGCGCAGCGCAGCTTTGTCGATCTTCCCGGCGGGCGTGAGGGGGAATGCCTCGACCACGGTGATCGACGCGGGCACCATGTACAGCGGCAGCCGGGCGGCGAGTTCGTCACGCAAGGTCGCGGTGTCCGGCGTCGTCGCGGGCCGGGGCCGGACGAACGCCGCGAGTTCGATATCACCGGTGGCGGTGAGACGGTCGACGGTGACCGCGGCGGTGATGCCGGGCAGGTCGGCGAGGGTGGCGTCGACTTCGCCCAATTCGATACGTCGGCCGCGGATTTTCACCTGATGGTCACTGCGGCCGAGGTACTCCAATTCGCCGCTCTGGGTGCAGCGAACCAGGTCCCCGGTGCGATACATACGCTGCCCCGGTCCGCCGAAAGGGTCGGCGACGAAGCGTGTCGCGGTCTGTTCGCAGTGGCCGGGATATCCGCGGGCAACAGCCGCACCAGTCAGATACAACTCACCTATCGCACCGACTGCGATCGGGCGCATCTGCGGATCGAGTATCCGACAACCGATGCCCTTGATGGGCTGGCCGATCGATACCGTGGCATGCGGTTCCAGTGGTGTGCTGAGGGTAGCGGCGATGGTGGATTCGGTAGGGCCATATGCGTTGTGGAGCTTTCTCGGTCCATCGGCCCACTTCTCCACCAGAGCGGGTGGACACGCCTCTCCGCCGACCACAACGGTGTCCAGCCCTGGCAGCCCGGTAGGTTCCAGGGTCGCCAGGACCGAGGGAGTGAGAAAGGCGTGGGTGATGGCATGGCGGTGCAGAAAGGTGGCGAGGTCGCTGCCGCCGAGAATGGCCGGCGAAGCGATCACCATCGTCGCTCCCGATCCCACCGCGAGCAGCAACTCCAAGATCGACGCATCGAATGTCGGTGCGGCGAAATGCAGGATGCGCGCGGTGGGTGGAATCGAGAGGGTTGCGCGGAGTTCGGCGCACAGGGCCGCCAATCCCTGGTGGGTCACTGCCACAGGCTTGGGTTGCCCGGTCGAGCCCGACGTGTAGATGAGATAGGCCACGTTAGCCGGCCGGATAGCGCCTCGCCGGTCGAGATAGGAGACCGGCGTAGCCGCGGTTTCGGAGAGTTCGGCCAGGATCTGTGAGTCATCGATTGCCAGCCAAGGGATTTGATCAGGCAGATCGGCCACCAGGCTCTGGTGAGTGAGCCCGTAGGTGCAGCGGCTGTCGCTCAGTTGGTAGTGCAGGCGAGAGTGTGGGGTCGACGGATCCAGGGGAACGAAGGCCGCTCCGGTTTTCGCGATCGCCCACAGCGCGATGATGGAGTCGATCGATCGTGGTATCGCCAGGGCCACAAGATCTTCGGGCCCGATGCCGAGCGCGCACAGTCGGCGAGCCAGGGCGTTGCTGCGTGTATCGAGTGCGCGATAGGTGACGTGGGAGTCGTCGGTGATCAGTGCGACATGGTCGGGGTCGCGTTCGACGGCGGCGGCCAGCAGTGTCACCAGGGTGGGGCCACCGGTGCCGTTGTCGCGTCGACGAGGCGAGCGAGAAGAGGGCTGCCGGGGGTGCTCACGCATGTGTGGTCCTGCCGTCGGTGACGTCGAGTGTTCGTTGATACTACGATCGCCACGAGGTTGGTTACGGTGTTGCCACACAATGGAAGTGCTGCGGTGTGAGGGTAGGTGGTTGGGGCCACCTCGGGGGTTGGCGATGATCAGGTTCAGCCGTGGTGGTGTGGTCGTGCGATGCGGGCAGGTCCGGGCCTGGTGATGACAGCACCGGTGCTGGGGTTCATGTCACCGACCGTGGTGATCAGCACTCCGGTGATGCGAGCCAGCTCGGCACCGGAGGGGGTGGTCGCGGTGTATTCGCCATTGTTCCAGCGCAATTGGATGAGGGGGTGTTCCGCGGTGAGTGCGACGTCGTCGAGGGGCACCGTGGTCAGGGTGTCGAAGCCTGCGAGTAGTCCGATCGGGATGTGACCGCTGGGGTCGGCGAGGTAGAGGCTCAGGCGCGCCAGGGTGTCGAGCAACATGATCGGGGTGTGGAACGTGGCGAACGACGATACCCATGGACCGGGCGCGAAATGGTAGTCGGCGGTGAGGGTTTGCGTGCTGCGTCGGACATTGTTGATGGTGTCGAAGACCCCGGAGATGTGCAGTAGATCGGTGGCTGTGTCGAGGCGGACCGGGGCCACGGCCGCGGCCCCGGCGGCGCGGGGATGGCGTCGCTCCGCGGGTGCTGGTGGCCCGAAAAGTAGGTCGGTGGTGGCGTGCAGGGTGTCGGGTCGTAGGAGGGCGCCGGAGGGGCCGACGAGGTCGGACAGGATTCGCACGCGCACGGTCGTGACGGTGGCGGTCGTGGCGATGATGGTCGCCTCAGCGCGGGCAGGGGTATCGAAAGCGCGGAGGTAGGTGTGAAAGCGGGCGTTGCTCAGTGCCAATAGCGGCGCGTGGGGGACCAGTTGGCGGGCGGCCTCGACGGCAAGATCGAGGATGGCGCTGCCGGGAAGGATTGGGCGGGTGCGGTAGCGGTGGCCGCTGAGCCAGCCGTGAGTGTCGCAGTGATACGTTCGCCTAACGGTGGTCTTCGCCCCGGTGGATTCGGTTGCGGTCGATACTGTCGCGGTCCGGTGCGGTCGCGCGGTGTGTGGTGGCGGAGCTTGGGTGAGGCCGTCGGCGGTGAGCAGTGCACGGTCGCTGGGGCGCAGGAAACAGGTCAATGCTGGTGGCGTGGTCCACGAGAGTGCGCGCAGAAATTCGCTGCTGCCGGTTGTGGGGTCGAGGGGGCGCACGAACGGTCCGCCTCGGCGAAGGCGTTGCTCGATCAGGTCGTCGACCATCCCGACTCCGGACCAGGCCATCCACGCGATACTGAACTCGTTCGAAGCGCGTGCCGGTGATTGTGCTGAGCTGCAGAGGAAGTCGTTGGCTGACAGGTAGTCCGTCATGCCGGGGGTTCCTGCCAGCGCGGAATAGGAGCTGAAGTTGCACCAGCGAGTCGGTGGGTTCTCGGCCAGGGCCTGTTTGAGGTTGAGGTAGCCGATCACCTTGACATCGCGCACTTTCTGGAAGCCGGGCAGCCGTTTGCGGGGCAGTGTGGCGTTGTCGACGTGTCCGGCCGCATGGACCAGCAGGTCGATGCGGCCGTGACGCGCCAGGACCTCGGCCACAGTGTGCTCGACCGCTGCCGCATCGGTGACGTCGCATTGCAGGTAGGTCACCTTGTCGGTGCCGACCAGGGCGGTGAGCCGGTCGAGGGTGCCTCGGATCTCGCTGCCGCGGCGCAGCAATCGGTACTCGGCCAGCAGGGTGGTCAGTGCGGCGTGAGGTTCGGCGATCCTGGCCGCGCGCAGGTATTGCTCTTGTGAGGGCGGTGGTCCGGCGTCGGTGGCGGGTTCGCTGCGCCCGAGAAGGTAGAAGTGTGCGCCGACGCGTTCGGCCAGACCCACCAAGGCAGCAGCGGTAATCCCCGTGGCGCCTCCGGTGGCCACGACCACGGAGCCGGCCGTCAACGGAAACTCGGCTGCGACAGTCACGGTGGCCGAGACCAATGCTGGTTCGAGCCGACGGTTGCCGACATGGGCGACTACGCCGACGGCTTGGTGATAGCCCGATTCCGTGGCGAGCAGCTCCATCGCGGTCGCGGCGGGGAGGTCGGTGAGAATCGTGGCGCACCAGCAGTCACGCAGCTCACGGCGTAGGCCTTTGGTGAATCCGGAGAACAGACCCGTTGTCGGCGAGGGTGATCGGCCCAGGACCGCGTCCCCGAGAAGCTGGGCACACGAGAGCAGATCCTGCCCGCACAGTCGCGCGGTCTCGAACAGCAGATCGTGGAGGGCCAGTAAGCGGTCGATGCCCATGTGCGGGCCGGGGCCGACATTGGTGATCACCCGAATATGGGAGGGGCGAAACGGTAGTTCCTCCAACAGGTGTCCGATTCGGTCGGCGGCGATGGTGTCGGGGCGCAGGACCGCGATGTCGGTGTGGGCGTCGAGGTCGAGATCGAGGTCGGTGAGCACGATGGTGTGCGGTGGGATCGCCGCCAGTGGTGTCCGTGTGGCCACGCGTGGTTGCGCGGGTACGAACTCGACCGTGACGATGTCGCTCGACGGGTCGGGTATGTCGGTGTCCGGGTGGAATTGCACGCTGCGACCGGCGTGGGTTGTCGGGTACACGGTGTGTGCTCGACGTTCGAGGACTGCTCGCAACAGCGGTAACGCGGAATCCAGTGTCCGGTAGATGGGTTCGGGTCGGGCCGGGGTGGTCGGGCGTGGGAGCGATGCCGTCGGTGCGGACGTGAGCGTGCCCAGTACTGGCAGTCCCAGCCGTCGCGCAGTGGCTGCTCGGGTCAGCGCCAGGCCCACCGCCCCTTCACCCAGCGCTGGTGCCCCGACGATCTGGGCCCAGGCCTGGTGGCTGTCGGCGTCGAGGAGGCCGGCCAAGGCGATGTCGCAGTGGTCATGGCGCAGCAGCTGTGCCGCGGTGCGGATCACCGACAAGACCGTGTCCGCACCGGCGTCGACAGCCAGGTTGGAGCCATGGAGATCGAAGTGGTTGGCTACCCGGCCCGCGGTGAGGTTGAACAGTGTGCCCGGTGCGGAGTCTTCGGAGATGGGCAGACTGTGTTGGTCGATGAGCTGTCGCAGCGGCTCAGGTGCGGTGAGGGCGTCGAGGTAGATGCGGGCATGATTGGCCAACCCGGTCCGTGAGAGCCCGCTGGAACCGATGACCACCGCGACGGTGGAGTCAGCCGTGTCGAGGTGTCCGAGCAGATCGCTGGCCAGGCGCAAGGCCAGCAGTTGCGCACGGTCCATGCGGGCGATCGCCGAGGCAGGCAGGCGTAGTCGAGCCGACGTCGGTGCGGGATAGACGTCCCCGAAATCAGGAGCCGGCGCAGGCCCGCTCCCGGTGAGCCACGCGGTTACCGCGTCGGCACTCATGTCGGGAAACGCACCCGCCCAGCCGACCACGACCACCTCGTCCTCGGGTGGGCTCTGTGGAGTGTAGGCGGGCAGGGAAGGGTGGTCCTCGGCGATGACCAGGTGTGCATTGGTTCCGCCGAATCCGAACGCGGAGACCCCTGCTCGCCGTGGTGTATCGGTGCGGCGAGGCCAGGCAGTGGCAGTGGTGGGTACGCGCAGGCGGGACCCGGGCGTCGAGGCCGCATCGAGTGGATGGGTGATGCCCGGCTGCGCGGGAATCGACGAATGTCGCAGCGCGAGGAGCACATGCAAGATCGACAGCAGCGCCGCGGCAGGCCCGGTGTGCCCGAAAACGGCTTTGTTGCTGGTCACCGGACACGGCACCGCCCGGTCTCGCAGCAGGGCGGCGAGGGCGTCGAGTTCGGTGGTGTCGCCGCGGGGAGTACCGGTGCCGTGGGCCACGATCCAGTCCAAGTCTCGCGGGTGGACTCCCGCCGAGGCCCAGGCGCGGGTGAGGGCACGGGTCTGCCCTGCGGGATTGGGGGAGTGGATGGCGCGACCGCGGCCGTCGGAGGCCAGCCCGACACCCAGGATCACGCCCAGGATGTCGTCACCGTCGGCGCGGGCGCGGGAGAGTGTCTTGAGGGCCACGGCGGCGGCGCCGTCGGAGAACAGTGTGCCGGTCCCCTCGGCGTCGAGAGCCCGCACTGTATCCTCGCGGGCGAGCGCGCCCAGTTTGCTGAAGGTCACCATGAGATGCGGTGACACCAGTCCCGCAGCGGCGGCGATCGCTATGTCACAGCTGCCTTCGCGCAATGCCATCATCGCGGTCGCGACGGCGTAGGCGGCCGAGGAGCAGGCGGTGTCGAGGACCACCGATTCCGTTCCGGTGGGAACGATCCCGTTGAGCGCGTGGGCGACCCACTGGTCGGTCAGTAGGCCGGTCCGATCCGGTGATGGTGTGACCGGCGTGGTGCCCGCGAGGGTGTCGAGCATCGCTTGCGCCGCTACGGGTTCGATCGCGGGGGACAGGTCGACAGTGGCGGCGATTGCGGCCATCCATCGGTCGTCGGAGCGCGCGGTGAGTGTATCGGTGGCCTGTAGCAGGGTGTGTCGCAGAATGGTCGCAGCGTGCTCGGGCGAATGCCATGCGCCGCTGGCGGATTCCTCGGCCAGCCTCGAGTGGGCGGGGAACTCACCCAGGAATCCGCTGATGCGGGTGTAGGACCGATCCGCGGCGTCGGGCTCGGTGGCCCAGAAGTGGTCGATGTCGAAGCGTGTGGGCTCCCCGAACGCCGACTGTCCGGTTATCAAAGCGGTCCACATGCTCGCCAGGTCGTGCGCGCCGGGTGCGGCGACTCCAGCGCCCACCACCGCTATCGGTTCCCCCGACGTCATCCCCGGAAGAGCGGGGGCGGTTGAGACGACGGTCCCCGACACCGGTGGACGGGTCTGGGCCAGTGAAGGGGCCGAGGCGCTGTCGGTGGCGGTGTTCGCCCCGTCGGCGTGTGGCTCGGTCACGGTGGTGCACGATGCCCGGGAGGCGGGGTCGGTGAGCAGGAGTCGGTCGGATTGCACTGGGGTTGCAGGTATTACGGAGTGGCCGCCGGGCAAGGATGCGCCGCCGTCGGCGAGCAGGACCTGGCCGGTAACTGCGGCGGCCTGTTCGGAGGCGAGGAATCCAACCAAGTGCGCGAGCTCTTCGGCGGAGGTGAGTCTGGCACGGGGTGTGGTGGCGACGACGCTGGATTCGTTCAATCCGAGCAGTTGCATGACGGGGCTGTCGATGACCCCCGCCGACGCCACGTTGACGCGAATCCCCGCGGGGGCGAGCTCCACGGCGAGGTAGCGGGTGAGGTGTTCAACTGCGGCCTTGGTGGTGCCCAGTGCGGCATAGTTGGTGATGACGCGGTGCGCGCCCACTGACGACAGATTGACAATCGATCCGCCAGCGGGTGCCATCAGTTCTGCTGCGCGGCGTGAACACCACAGTGTCCCCATGACATTGGTGGTGAAGGCACGCTGCCAGTAGCGCTCGTCGAGCTCGTCCAGAGGTAGGATGGCCCCGGCGGCGGCGTTGTTGACCAACACGTCGAGTCCACCGTGGGTGTCCTTGATTCGGGTGAACATGCGATCGAGCTGAGCGCGGTCGGCGACGGAGGCACGAAACAGCTCCAGCCGCCAGCCCTGCGTGCGGGCTCGCGCGGCGAGCGCGTCGGCGTGCTCGCGGGAATGGAAGTAGTTCACCAGTACGGTCGCCCCGCGTTCGGCGAAGTGACGGGTAATCGCCGCTCCCACTGAGCGTGCGCCGCCGGTCACCAGCACACGGCGACCCGACATATCCCCCGTGCTCGTCCTGGCTGGGCTCACGCGCTGCGCCCGGACCGGTCGTTGCCTACCGCCTCGGCGATGTGGCGCAGTGTCGGAAACTCCAGCAACCGCGGGTGGTGGTCAAATCGGTCGGTGCCGAACTGCTTGCCGACAATGGCGAGCAACTCGGTCTGTTTGAGCGAGTCGATCCCGAGGTCGGCTTCCAGATCCGCCGAGAGAGTCATCTCCTCGAGCGGATAGCCGAGCCGCTCGGCATACAACCGCTGCAGCCGCACCGCGACAGACTCGACTGTCTCTTCGGCGGCGGGCGCGATCGCCTGCGGTACGGGGGTGGGCCTGCCGGGGTGTGCCGGTGACTCGGTCCCGCTCCGGATGGACCCGTTTGCCGCAGTGACTGTTTCGACGATGACAGTACTGGGCAATGTGGCTTGCACGCAGCGCGTCAACTCGCCTTCGCCGCAGTCGACGAAATGGTCTGCGCCCTGGGCGTGGAGGGTGCGCACGGCGTCGGCGAAACGTACCGGCCGAATCAGGGCGTCGGCGAGGACTGCGGCGGCATCCTCGCTGGCCTGGTGATACCGCGCGAGGATCGGTGAATACACTGGTACCTCAGGCGTGCCGAGGGCGTATTTCACTGTGTCTGAACGGAATTCACCTCGAACACTCGCGAGCGCGGAACTGTGGTAGGGGTAAGGTGCCGCGAGTCGGTGCACCGACCACCCCATCTGTGTGGCGACCTTGCCCGCCAGTGCGAGCTGCTCGGTGTCGCCGCTGACAACGCACTGGCGTGGGGCGTTGACGCAGGCCAGTGTCAGTCGCTGCGCGTCGATCAGTCCGACTAGATGGTGCGCACGGCCCTCGTCGACACCAATGGCGAGCATTCCGCCGCTGCGGGCACCGGCCCGCAACAACTCCCCACGTCGGTACACCAGGCGGGCGGTATCCAGCGCCGATATCGCACCGGCACAGGTCAGGGCCCAGAGTTCGCCGAGGCTGTGGCCCACAAGCGCATAGGGGCGGGCGCCGTGCGCGCTGGCCCGCCGATATCGGTGGATCGAGGCGACGAATTGGGCAATGTGGGCGTCCTCGGGTGCGGGTTCGTCCTCGCGCGCATCCTCACGGCAACGTTGGGTGAGGGTGGGGCGACCGAATTCGACTGCTGCCCGGTCACAGTCCTCGACAATCGCCGCGAGTGCCGGATCCGAGACGATCGCGCGCAGGGCCATCGCAGACGGCTCATAGTTGGATCCGGCAAAGAGAAAAACCCTGTGTGATGCGGTCATGGACGCGAGAGCTCTCGTGTTGAAATTTCGAACAATGCTGCGCTGCACGGCTTTTGTGTCCGAGAAGGCAGCGGAAAGGCTCCTACTCGGTCATCACATCGACGTTGGGAATTGTAAGCAAACCCGATCGACGATCGGCCAATCTGTGCCCGAAACTGCTGGTGAACCACAGTTTTCACTATTGCACGACTATTGCTCGCGCCTCTCCGGGCTATTCCCATTCATGGGAAATGTGCCGGAGAGATTCACGACTCGCAACGGTTCCGGTCGTCGCTGGATCTTGCTCCGATTCCCCGTCTGCATCGTCATCGAGCCCTCGAAGGCTGTGAGCTCGGGATATCTGACTCTCTACGAAGGAGATGGTCCGGGCTGTCCGCGGCTCGGTCGCGAATCTTGCTGATCCGCAGTGGGGAAGTGGTGGTGTTTTCGCGTGGTCAACTGGCGACGATGACGTGATTGCCGCCGTGCTCGGCGATGATCGGCATATGACGAGTACTCAACCATCTCGCTCGCGGCACGGCTGGAAACGGGTTCTGAAGGCAATCGCCGCGGTCGCGATTACCGTCGTGTGGGGCCTTGCGGGCCTGGTCCTCGTCACGATCAATGCGTTTTCTGCTGGTTGCGATGTGAGGGTGACATGGGCTAGCCCCAAAACGGCCGATCACGCCACCGGGGTCATCGTCGTCGGACTTATCTGGGTTGCCCCATTCGTCGTCGCCGCCGTGCGACGCCGCACCTGGCTGAGGCTCTTCCTGGTCGGCATCGCAGCCGTGGTGACGATCCTTGCCGTATCCAACAGCGGCTGCGTGGGTATCGCCTGAACCAGCCCGATCGCCTGGGAGACCGCGCTCTGGAGCCTCGCGTTGAATGTATGCGCGGGGCCGTTCCGCGGCGTAAACCTAGGAGGGGTGTGCCCTATCGATACCGAGCGTGGCGATGAGATCTTCATGCAGTTCGAACCAAATTCGGTGGGCGGAGCCGTTTTTGGTGCCGGTAATCATCGTGGGATCGTCGGCGGCCAGCGGGAGGGGCGCGGCGAAGCGAGTGTGATAACCGGAGAACCGGGCGAGCCGTTCGCTGAGCGGAATCGTCAGCTGCGCCAATTCCATTGCCAGGCTTTCCAATTCAGCCAGAATCGGCCTATCCCGTAGGGCGTTCCGGTGGTCGTTGTCCTGCATCCTGCCGTCGGGCAAGATGGTCAGCTGCCAGTCTGTGCAAGCCCGCACCAACCGCGCGTTGAGGGGAAGGAACATGCGGTAGATATCTTCCACGAAAGCCTTTGCCTCACACTCGAAAAGCTCGTCGGCGAGTTGTCGCTCGTTCTCCGCACGTCCACTGTCGGTGAGCGACCACCCGGCGTCCGCCCCGAAACGGAAGTGTCTGACCCAACCACGATCGCGGAACTCGCGCAGGTGCGACTCTGCGCGGCCGATAGGCATTCGGTACCTGTCGGCCACCGCCTGCGTATCGACGAATCCACCGAGGCGAATCGAGTGTAACGCCAGCAACGAACTATGTGAGAAGTGCGTCATCGCGGACCTCTTTGGTGTCGTGCAACCTGGGTTCAGCGATGTCAACGTTGCGTTGCGCGCACGGCATGAACGTATCCATTGGTTCCATCGACCGAGACGATCTGATGATTCGCCAGGACTCGCATCGCTCCCTTGCCCGCCACCACGGCCGGAATCCCGAACTCACGGGCCACGATTGCCGCATGGGACAGAATTCCCCCGGTTTCGGTCACTACCGCGGCGGCGATGCCGAACAGCGCTGTCCAGGTTGGATCTGTTGTGCGACAAACGATGACATCGCCCGTCCGAACCGCGTCGAAGTCGGCGACACTGCGCACCAGCCGGACCGGACCGGCGGCAATACCGCAGCTCACCGGGGCGCCGGTGATGACGGGCGCTTCTGACATCTTGCTTTCTCCTGTCCACCGAGATGATTGGGCATTTCACGGTCGCGTGGTAGCCGTATAGCGCTCGGCGACGCGGGTCGCGAATCGTTTCTGCGCGGCCTGCTTCGAGACGCCGAGGTGGGCACCGATCTCCGCCCAGGGCGTGCCCGAGTTCCGGGCTTGGTCCACGAAATAGTCGAGCAGTTGATCGGTCAGGAGCAACCAATGCGCAGCGTGAGTCACCGCCGCCGCCAACCGCTCCAGACTGCTCTCGGGGTGTGCACGCTCGAGCGCGACGATTGCTTCACCCAGCGCCGCCTGTCGATCCATTCGTCAACCATAAGTTGACGAGTGGACGATAGTCAACTATTAGTTGACGACGTGGCGATGACTCGCGGATAGCTGCGTCGGCGTCGAATCGAACCAGGAGGTCTGATCATGGCGACTCGGCATTTGTATGTGGTGCGACATGGCGCGGCGGACCCGTTCGGCGAGCTGACCGACGTCGGGCAGCGACAGGCGGAACTGCTCGGCGAGCGCCTGTCGAGCGTGCCGGTCGATGCCGTCTGGCATTCGCCGCTCGCCAGAGCGGTGCGGTCTGCTCGGATCGTGGGTGAGCGCCTGCCGGGCGTCTCCGTGAGGGAAGCGGCCGAACTCGTTGACCATGTGCCGCACGTGCCGCGCGAGATGCCTCCCGACTGGGCCGGATTCTTCGACGGATACGACCCCACGGAAGCTGCTGCGGGCGAACGTCTTTCGGATGCACTGATTAACAGGTTCGCTCGCCCCGCCGCAACCGAGACCCATGAGGTCCTGATAACCCATGCCTATCCGGTGGCCTGGCTGGTGCGGCACACCCTCGATGCGCCACCGGCGCGGTGGCTGGGGCTGAACTGTGGAAATGCGGCGCTGACCGTGATCGAGTATCGCGACGGGATTGCGCCGACGCTGCTGTCGTACAACGACATGGGCCACCTTCCACCCGAGCTGCGGTGGACCGGGTTCGGCCCCGGCGTGCGGCCGTGAGGGGTCCAGCGGCAGGGAGATCCTGTGCGGTGGCGGGCGCAGCAACGACGAGATCGCAGACGACGGCGTCTCCTCGGGTGCAATCCTTCTGTTTCGATCAGTCACGTCGCAGCCGTGATGTCGTGCAACACTTCTCGACCAGTCGCGGCGACAGACACCCGATTGTCTGCTACGTGAATTGGGTCGTTCCCGTTGGCGGCGATGGCGTGTTCCCATTGATGGGACGCAGGATGGACTGGCCGTGCGAGGGTGTAGCGCATGATGGCATCTTTGCTGGCGACGCCGGGTGTGCCGGTAGTCCGTACCGATTTCTCCGACCAGGCCGCCTGGCAGCAGGTGAAGGCCGGGATCGGCTGGGTGACACCAGACGAATTCGAGGCCGATGTGACCTTTGTCGACGACCGGACATTCGCCGGCGTCCCGGTCAGCGAGATACTGCAGCACATGCCGGACGGCAGCGGGCACTCGTTGCTGCTGATCGTCGACGAAACCACAATCCAATCTTCCGAGCACCCGGTTCTGGTCGTGGATCTCGGCTCGCCGGCCGCCCCGGACCTCGACTGGCCGGGCCGACCTGCCGGGCGGTCGTTCCGCGCCCTTCCGCACACGATCCAAGAGATCGAAAACAATCTCTCGATCTCGAACATGGACTGGGAGGACTTCGCCGAAGCAGTCGACGACGACGGCGTCCTCCGGGAGCACTCGCTCTACGGCCGCATCGAGGACTTCGCTGAGGATCAGATCGCCGATTAGCGAGAGAACCTCAGCTTCTTGTAGCAGGTGAGCGCTGCTGCATAGTACTGGCAGGACCAGTTTGGGCCTTGGTGTTCGACTGCGGCGATAGCAGACTCAACGTTATGGGCAACAACGACTTGGGTGAGTTCTTGCGGGCGGGCCGTGCCAGACTCACGCCGAATGAGATCGGTCTGCCGGTCGAGTTCGGTACTAGCCGCCGGGTTGTCGGTCTGCGGCGTGGTGAAGTCGCGCAGCTGGCGGGACTGAGCACCGAGTACTACACCCGTCTGGAGCAAGGTCGCGCCAGGCAACCTTCCGAACAGGTATTACGTGCGTTGTCAGAGGCGCTGCGGTTTGATGATATTGAACGGCGGCATCTGTTCGCCCTCGCAGGCTCGGCAGGCCGTCAGAAGGATGGGGCAGAGCACTCGGCGCGACTGCGGCCGGCGCTGCGACAGGTGCTCGAGTCCATGGAGCTGGCGTCCGCGTTCGTCAGTGATCGAAACCTCACGGTCGTCGGCGGAAACACCTTGTGGGAGTTGATATTTCCTGACGTAGCCGCTCTGCCTCGCCAGGAACGCAGCATGGCGCGTTGGACGCTGTTGGATCCGCGAGCCCGCTTGGTGTGGTGCGACTGGGAACGTGTCGCCCGCGATTACGTGCACGGGTTGCGGATGGCCGCTGCTGCCCAGCCACGCAACCAGCGCATCGCCAGTTTGATCGGAGAGCTGATGATGCGTTCGCCCGAGTTTTCGGTGTGGTGGTCAGAGCACCGCGTCCAGGAACGCAGCACGGGACTCAAACGTTTGCACCACCCTGTCGTGGGTGACCTGGAATTGCAGTACGAGGTCTTCGCCTCGGTCGCCGACCCCGGGCAATCGCTCGTCGTCTACTCGGCACAGTCGGGTTCGCCATCCCACGAGCGTTTGCGTCTGTTGGCCAGCTGGGGTAGCGAGCCCGTCCTCATGACTGCCCAAGACATCGCCGTGGAGCCTCGACCGCCGGCCTGATCAGGCAATCGCCGCCAGCGGGTACGACGTTCGCCGTACCCGCGGTCGATGCTGTCCTACCCAGTTCCGCCTGACGGCCTGACATTTCATCAACGAAAGGACATCTATCGTGAGTAAGAACTTCTTGATCACCGGCGTTAGCACTGGACTCGGACTGGCTATTGCCCGACGAGCACTGGCGGCGGGGCACCGCGTCGCGGGCACGGTGCGTACCGAACAACAGGCTGCTGCGTTCGAGGCCCTGAGTCCCGGGCGTGCCCGTGCGTTCTTCCTGGACTTGACCAATGCAGACCGGATCGAACCGACAGTGCGAGCCGCCGAAACGGACCTGGGTCCGATCGAAGTCCTGGTGGCGAACGCGGGTTATGGGCTTGAAGGTACCTTCGAAGAGTCCTCGATGGCCGATCTGCGTCGGCAGTTCGAGGTGAACGTCTTCGGCACCGTAGCGACGGTGAAAGCGGTTCTGCCGGGAATGCGGGAGCGGCGTGGGGGACATATCTTCGTCATCACCTCGATGGGTGGACATACGACGTTCCCTGGGTTGGCGTTCTATGAAGGCAGCAAGCACGCGTTGGAAGGAATAACAGACACTCTTGCGCAAGAGGTCAATCAGTTCGGCGTGCGGGTCACCGCAGTAGCCCCTGGCGCATTCAAGACCGACTGGGCTGGGAGGTCGTTGGTCCGCGCACCACGCAGCGTTCCGGACTATGACGCGCTGTTCGACCCGATCCGGGCCCGGCGCAAGGCTCTCGCCGGGCAGGGGATCGGCGATCCCGATCGCGCAGGCGATGCTATCCTCGCTCTCCTCGATGCAGAGAAGCCGCCCGTGCATGTCCTGCTCGGCTCGGATGCGCTACGCCTCGTCGCCGCCGGACGCAAACGGGTCCAAGACGATTTCGATGCTTGGGAAATGCTCAGCCGCTCTACCGACTCCGCTGATGGTGGAGTAACGGTCGCCTGATGCCGCGACTGAACCAAAAGTGTGGACGTCTTCTCCTGCAAAGCTATCCAGCGGCGGGTGGTTATCGCCGAATCACGTTGCGTGGCAGAATAATCCAGCTCGGCAGATCGCGGCGAAGAACGGGCTCCAGTCCGACTACATCCATGTCGACAACGGCTGCCCGGTGATCAGCTAGTGCCGCGTCCGGGAAGGTTGATGCTGAAATCGGTGCCTGGAGTGGCGGGTTGAACATCGGCCGGTGAGGCGTGATGCTGCCGGTGGAGGTGATGCCGGTGGGCTCGCAAACCGGATGTGTTCGTCAGAGCGGTGACCCCGGAAGAAGGCCGCAAACTGGCTCAGATCGCGCGACGTAGCAAGCAACCGGTCCGGATGCCGGCGTGCAGTGGTGGTGATGGACTCGGCGCAGCATCAGCCGGTTGGGTTCATCGCCAAGTTGATGCAGGTGTCGGAATCGTATGTGCGGCAAGTCATCCACGATCTTAACGAGAAGGGGGTTCGACGCTTCGGACCCAAAATGGAGCGGGGCAGGCCGGCGAAGACCGATCGACCGACGCGGGAAGCGGATCTGTCAGATCGCCCGGTGCTGTCCCCGCGACCTGGGGGTGGCCGTTCTCGGTGTGGAGCCTGTCGAAACTGGCGGAAGTGTTGCGTATCAACGGTATTGCCGAGATCAGCCGCGAACCCGTCCGGCAGATCCTCAAAGCTGGCGGGGTGTCGTGGCAGGCCACGAAAACTTGGAAAGCCAGCAACGAACCCGAGTTTCAGGCCAAGATGGCGCGGGTCCTCGACCTTAACGATCATCCGCCCACCGACGGGCGGGTGATCTGCGTGGACGAGTTCGGGCCACTGAACCTCCAACCCCGTAGTGGCCGCGGCTGGTTCGCTGCCAGGAAGCCTCGCCGGCTGCGGGCGACCTACCTCCGAACCCAGGGTGTCCGGCATTTGTTCGGCGCCCTGGACCTGGCCACCGGGCAGTTGTACTACCGGATCCGGGACCGGAAACGCTGGACCGAGTTCCTGTCATTCCTGAAATCTCTGCGGACCCGGTGGCCAGGCCAGAAACTGTATCCGATCTGCGACAACTACTCGGTCCACAAGCGTGCCGAAGTTCGCGCGTGGTGCGCCGACAACGCTATCGAGCTAGTTTTCCTGCCGACCTATTCGTCGTGGCTGAACCGGATCGAATGCGAGTTCGCCGCGCTGCGGTACTTCGCGCTCAACGGAACCGATCACCGCAGCCACGGTGCACAGGACGATGCGATCGGCACCTACATCCGCTGGCGCAACCAACACGCCACACCCGTCCGCGACTTCGCAGTCGGATCCAAGATCCGGCACCCCGATTACCTACCCAACGTTGCCTGACGTGGCACTAGCCGGTCTCCGAGCTGCTGATCGATCTCAACGTCCTCCGGTTGCATTCGCGGCCGCACGCAGTATTGATAACCCGGACGCGGAGGCTCCATGGTCCTGTCGTTCACCTATTCGATCTGGCAGATTCCCAACTGCGGGAAGTATGCTGCGGCAATCGATCTTGTAGGTGGAAGTGGTTGCGGCCTTGGAGGTGTCGCTGTCATTGCTGCTACAGCCTGCGGCGATCAAGGCGAGTTTCTAGTGGTATGCCACGCCGATCAACAGCCCTGTTGGGTGTCGCCAGTCCGTTGTTCGCGATTGCCGTCGGTATTGCCGCACCGCAGGCTGCCGCGGCGAACACGGTTGTACTGGCGCCCTGGGTCTCATGCACCGGACGGTGGTGTCGTAATGAAACGGATGACACCTATCGCGTGGAAGTGATCCTCGACTGCGGTCGAGGAGAAAGGCAGCGCGTAATCCGTGCCTACCTTCCCGCTCGCAGGACGTCGGTCGTGGGTGGTGATTGCGGTAGCCACCGCGAGCGTTGTTCGACCGACCGCGAGCGCTGGTGCGACAAGGACAATCCCATCCTAGGGATTAGTTACGACAATGTGCTTGTCGACAACGGACCCATTCCCCCGTGGCCTTTCGGTGGCACGGGCTCATCGTTCTGACGGCGGATAGCGAGTTCAGAACGACATGCCGCGCGGCCACGCCCCCGACCATGCCACTTCAGTGGTTCCCAGAACCGAAACGGGAGGGCTCTTCCACAGAGGAGTAATTGCTGGACACCGACGCGAGGCTCAGCGCCGCGATCGCCGACTGAATCACCTTCGGCGGCAACATCATCTCTATGCCACGGCCGAACGACCTGGACTGTCGAATTTATTGGTTTGTCAACAGGCTAAACTGCTGTTGCAGGATCGCCGCGTGAACGGTTGCGCCGATCGCGCCTCCGCGAAAGGGTCCCATTTCCCCGCGAGTGGAACCCTGTCTGTCTTCGGCAGGCCTACTTCGCAGGCACCACCATGCTGCCGGTGCTCAGCGCCCTCGCCAAGGGAGCTGCGAGGTCAGCGGAGCCGGAAGTGGTCGTACCTCCAGCGTCGACCGGCGATGCGGCAGGGGTGAGGATGACGTCAGCGGAAGCTGCGCCCGAACCAACGACAGCAGTAGCGGCAGCGCCGATCAGCACGAACATTCCCAGCTTCTTCATACAGATTCGTTCCCATCAGTGGAAGATCAAGTGGAAGATCAATTCGGTTGCGACGCCGCTGGTTTAGTTCTTATCACGAGGGGTCAGCGTGAAAATCGATCCCGTTGCCAGCACTGGGAAGTGCGGCCGACTTGGAACCAGCCGATCTGTACCGTGCCCCTCGCCGAAGGTCGGCACCATCGGGAGAGTAGCCGTCCGTCGGCGAGTTCCGCGACACCCACGGCCGCCTGCGGGGTTCGCTCGGAGTGTGGTGACCTGAATTGCCTTCTCCGTACCAGTACTGATCTCGACCGGTGCGGCAAGGTGTTCCCAGCGTTGGCCAGTCGCCGAGGGGGAGTGTATGGAAAGGTCGGCTCCGCCGATTTCCTTGTCGGCTGAGAAGACAGCCCGGATTCGGGGATCCGGGATTCGGTTGCAGCCTCGTGACTGAGGCGAAAGGAACAGAGTGTTTTTCATGAGTATCGATCGGCGCAGACTGCTGGCTGGCTTTGCCATCACGAGCGCCCTGGCCGCCGCCCCGCTCACGGTGTCAGTCGCTCCCGCTACCGCCGAGCCTTCATCTGCAGAGGCGCACGCCGATCCGCAGACCTACGACTTCGCCAACTGCGATCAGCCAGAGTTCAAGGACGATAAGGATTTTCAGGACTGGTGCGCTCGAGTCCGTTGGGCCAATAATCCGTCGAACCCGGCCAATCCGAACAGTCTACTCAACCCGGACAACCCACTCAATCCCAACAGTCTCAAGAACCCAAACAACCCGATGAACCCCAGCAGCCCCCTCAATCCGAGGCATCGGCCCTGAAGCTAGAGCGTCATGAGCCGGTGGCTCAAGGCTTGGTGGCGTCTGCCAATCCTTGAATCATCTGAACTCGGCTGCGACGCTGGGCTATCCGCCCCGTGTCTCAACCAATCAGACGACTGATGGATCCCGCCCCGGCAGCCGAGATGGTCGCCGGGCGAATCCGTGGGCGCGCCAGAATTCGGCGGCCTTCACTTCATCGTGGACCACCGGGATCATCGCAGGTGCCAGTTCGGACCCGGGCCTGGCACTCACCGAGGCGTTCCAATGGCTCCACTTCATTCGGTAGGCCTAGGCGTTGAAACTCGGTGATTATGCTGCGATTGTGCGCCACTGACTTTCGAACAATGTTGCCGCCCTTGGGAATGGTCCAGACTGGAAGTCTCCTGGCCGTGAATCACAGCACAGCTGTGTGGATCCACATCGGTGGGAACGACGGCGTTGGGCTCGGGGCTTCCCCTTCGATCCCGACGCGCCACATCTGTCGGAAGAGGTTTGAAATGCTGGATACAGGATCAGCCGGCCCGCTCAGTCTGGCTTCTCTGTTGCCATTTGTCGGGTCGGCGATCGGTGTGGGAAGTTCATTGCTGAGCTTCCTTCGCTAGCCGCTGCGGGTTATGACATTAACCGGCTCGGTGAGTTCGGCGTGGTTTCTGCCGCCCATTGAGCCGGATGCACCAGCGATCCGTAAGCGAAGGGATTGTCTTACAGCGCCGAACAACTTCGGCGACGAGCGCCGATCTCATCGTCGTCGCGGTTTCCGACGCAATGATGCGAGATCGGCGGTAATGCGTGATTCCATTGCTGCACAACAGCTTTCGCTGTGGCAGCCTGGCACCTCGCACACCGGTTGACCTACAGCCGGGGAGTCGCGGTTACAGCGGTGTTCGTCGTGATCGGCCGCTTAGCGTGGTCCCTCGACAAGACTGGTGAACCCGGGCAAGCGCTGCTCTTCGGGGAGGAAATCGTCGACATCCTGCGCCGCGCTACGACTCGTTTCGGGCCGGGGCGTTGCATCAACTGGGTGGCTATCTCTCTGATACAGGGAACCCCCAACGCATTACGTGCCGCCGACGAAGCTCTCCAGCTGTATCGACTTCTCGACATCGCCCAGCCGGGATCCTTTGCGCTTCAGATGGATTCAGCGATGCATAATCGGACTCTGTTCCTGAACGGGCTGGAACGACACGGATGAACGGTACTGCCCGGGTCGCGCGGTGCAGGTCACGCGACCCCGCCGAATCGGGCGCCCCCAGGATTGGGGAGCTCCTAACCTGAACGGGCACGAGGTTCTAAAAGGAGTGTCGATGTCGAGCATTGTCAGGAGTGTACGTCGGACCGTCGATGACATGCCGTGGCAGGATGCCGGATCCTGTCACGGCATGGATTCGGGGGTCTTCTTCCACCCCGACGGTGAGCGCGGTCGCGCTCGAGCTAATCGAATTCGCCGGGCCAAGCAAATCTGCCGGAAATGTCGCGTCCTCGATATGTGCCGCTCTTACGCGCTGAGAACCGAACAACCCTTTGGCATCTGGGGTGGGATGTCGGAGCAGGAACGGCAGATGCACCGCGCAGGTAGTGCGGTGGTGGCTGCGGAAATATCGAACGCGTCCGCTGGCTTGGTCGCCGACGACGCCGTACCCGGCAGGTTGGGGCGGCGACACCGGTGATTCGGCTGGGCCGCAAGGGATTTTGATCATTCATCCTGCGATCGCCGACCTCGTCAACTTGCAGATGTTCTGGGGTTTGGCCGTTGGCCTGTACCTGGCCGCCCGAGACAGTGAATGCCACGCTGCTCGCCCCCGCCGGTCGGGCCAGGCGAACGCTGAGGTGGCTGTGGCCACACGCCCGTATTCGATTGTCAGGTTTGTCCGCAGCTCACGAAACACCAGCGCGGGTTGGGTGGCTCGGCGGCTACTACGAGGTCTGAGCTGGAAGCCGACCGCCGAGCATGTTGAGGGGAGACTCTCGCCGCTCGCCATTCGGTTCAGACTGATCGTGACTCGTGGCAGGGGTCACCCGGTGATGGACAATGCGCACAACGCTTATCCCTATTGCCCTTGCCTCGATTGCGCCACAGGAGCACACTTGACTACTTCCGTGCCGGTGAATCTCAAGCACGCCAAGGATATTCATCCAGCGGTCGACTTACCGCTGCTGCACGACATCGTTCCAGCCGACCGCAATCTCTGGACGCCGGACGAGCTTCACTCGCTGACCGAAGCGGTCGCTAGAGAACTGGCGACACCGCTGCTGGATATCGTGCGATTCGAAACAGACCAACGCTGGTGGACCCGCCTAGCGCTCACCGTCGGGGTGGAGCTGTGGCTGTTGTCCTGGGCGCCCGGGCAGGGCACCGAACCCCACGATCACGGTGGCGCATCCGGCTCGTTCACCGTGGCCGTAGGCGAGCTCACCGAGGAATTTCGTCATCCCAGCGGGCCGGTGCGCGAAGCCCGGTGGCAGACCGGCGATTCGGTGGCTTTCGGCCCGGACCGGGCGCATCGGCTCCACAACTCCGGTATTCGCCCGGCCGCTTCCGTGCATGCGTATTCCCCACCGCTGCAGCCGGTGCGGGAATACCGCTCGCTCGAGGATTACACCGGACTATGAGCCGCATCGACGACCTCCTTGAGCAGGTGCGCACCCGGCTCGATCGAGTCGATTCGCACCGGGCGGCGGCACTGCTGTCTGAAGGGGCCATTCTGGTTGACCTGCGCCCGTATGCGAATCGTCTTGCCGAGGGCGAGATCTCGGGTGCGTTGGTGGTGGAGCGGATCGTCCTGGAATGGCGACTCGACCCCACCGGTGAGCATCGCCTGCCGGGCCTCACCTCGGACAGCACAGTCGTGCTCTTCTGCAACGAGGGTTACGCTTCGAGCCTGGCCGCGGCCGACGCGCACCGCCTCGGCCTGCCCCGCGCGACCGACCTGATCGGCGGGTTCCGCGCCTGGAAGGCTGCCGGGCTACCTGTCATCGAAGGCGGTTCTCCGGCTATCCCATAGCGGCGCCGCGAACACGCATCGACCGATACATCCGTCCTGCCCGCGCCGGTGAGGCGTCCGGCCTGTAGACAAGGTTTCGGACCTGGGTTTGCTGTACTACCACGTGCAGCGGTCGAATCCGATCCGCATGATCTTGCCGTCAAACGGACCCGGGCATCTCCTTCAATACCCATGCGACCAGCGACAGTTTGGAAACCTCGCCGAGGATCCCGCCGGATTCGAAACCGCGCGAGTGATCCTGGCGAAGTCGACCTTCGATGGCTACCCGCTGCTCACCACGACCGTTGAGGGCCATCGGGTCACGGTCACGCTGAGCTCGGACGACGCCAGAACCTGGACGCGATGCCTGAGGCGACCCGACGGTGTGACTGCGGTGGTCATGGTGTGCGATTCACACAACCCGAGCGGCACTCGGGCTCGACGCTGGCGAGTTGGCTGCGTTGCCCGACCGGATCGACCTGCGGATCGCGGTGATTCTCGATGATGCCTAGGTCGAGCTCCGCCGGATCAGCGCGTCGACACGGACTTCCTGCCGACCGCGCATCCGAATTCTGGTGCGAACGTTCCCGAAGGCCCTCGGGCCTGCGTGTGAGTTATGCCGTTGCCGTTCCGATGACCGCCGTCCAGCGGCCGTCGAGGGCGTCGACGCGTCGCCTCACCGGTTCCGATTGCTGACCAAGTGTTTCGCGATGCTCCACCATCGACCACGACATCCGCTGTACTACCGATTCCTGTGAGCTGTCGGCTCTGGCAGCCACCCCAGTTGCCGGGCCCTTCCCAAGTCGTCACGCGCCGCCCAGTGTTCGATGACCATGCCGTCCGCGATGCGGATCCAGTGCGTCTGTGCGACGGAGAAGGTTCTGCCCTTCGGCGAGAACACCTGATCGACGTCGCCTTCGAGGGTGTATAGGACGAAGGGTCCTGTCTGTCGGCCGGTCATCATGGTGTCGAGGCAGACCAGATCACCGTCGGCGACGGTGTGCACGACGGCGTGGCGCATATCGGTGAACGCTGCCCGCAGCCACAGCGCGGTGGCGTAGAAGCCGTGCGGCCCGGGTATCCGGGTGCTCGGTGGTTCGTGCCGGCTCTCGCGATTGGTCGCCCGCGGGTGGATGATGGCGTCGAAGTCGGCGCGACTGCCACTCGACATGATCTCGAGGCTGCGGATGGCCAGGCTCTTCGGATCGGGGGCGGCGTTCATGAATCTCCAAACCACGACGGCGACAAGCGGTTTCCGGATCGACCCGAGATCCGACACACGGAGTTCGGGGGCGACCGGATGCCCGGATCAAAGCCCACCTCCGGTCACCCCGGCGCCGGAAGTGTTCGGTAAGCGACCGTAATCCGGCTCGGCCACGAATGAAACGCGCCCCCTGCCCAGCCGTGGGAATCTCCGCCTGGCAGCGATCGTGTCGGGGACGTGACCTCGATAGGGCTTTGCGCCGGCGTAATCGGCAACGCTGACAACACGGTAATCTCAGGCGGGAAATTCGAATTCTGCTGTTGGACAACATATTTCGATACTTCGAGGGCCAGGCCTTCCCGCTCGCGGGAAACACCGTAGCGGGTTGATACGGTGCGGCTCGACCGTCGAGGAGGTCTTGTCGTGCATTCTGCTGTAGCGCGATTGAATTCGCTCATGCCGCCGCCGCCCCTTCCGCCGGTTGTAGTACCTCCATGGGGCGAGATCGAGCACGCCCTCGGCTTCGGACTGCCCTCGGACTACCGTGACTTCATTGACTGTTACGGCGAGGGACAGGTCAATCAGGAACTGTCGGTGTTCTTCCCCGCCGAGTGCGCCGAAGGCCGGTGGTCGCTGACCTCTCTGTTGGACCGGAGCCGCCGGTTGCGAACCTTCGGTCTGTTCGACCTTTTCGAAGCCGATGATCGCCGGGGACCTGCCGACTTCCTGATGTGGGGCAAGACCGGCCCTGGCGATCTGCTGTTCTGGTCGCGGGAGGGCGAGGATCCCGATCACTGGCCCACCTATGTGGTCCTGCATCACTTGCATCATCTGGAACCCGGCCAGCGCTGGCGCCGCTTCGACGGCGGAATGACAGAATTGCTGATCGCCCTCGTCGACGGGAGCTTCCCCGAAGCCGCGACTGTGATTGGCGATCATCCGCGGATAGCCCGCTGGAGTCGCCTGCGGGACTGGAAAAACGACTACGGCAGACCACCGTACGCGGTTTTCGACGATATCGTCGCCGACGGCGTCTGGCACGCGGACGGCCGACCGGTGCGCGGCGGTTCGCCGATACGATTGCGCAACTTCAACCGATCGGGCGGCGACCAGGCTCGTTTCCTGCACACGGGCGAACTGGTGCCGCTCATCACCCTGGATCACACAGAGACGACAATTCAGCTCGACGGAGGCAGCCGAGCGCCGGGAATCATCTACTCCTTCTACGGCAGAGTCGATTTCGTCGGCGGAACCGCTCCAGGGTCCGCCAGAGTGGAACTGCTGCGCGATGGCGAACCCCTAGCCGCTGCGACGATCGAGCACGCCGATTCACCGCGAGCACACATCGCGGCAGAAACCCTGGTTCTCGCTGGTGACCCTGCGGCCTCGGTGCAGCTGCGCATTGCCGCGCCCGCCGACGTCATCGTGACCTCTGCTTATTTGCGCGCGAAGGGGACACTCGACGTGGAGCGAATCCCGGACCCGCTGTCGATGTCACGCCGGTCGACTCCGGTCATTGATGGCCTCGGTCGCCAAATGGGACGCTGATCCTCGTCATCGCGCCGCCGATTAGGGTGTCGGAACTCTCGCAAGTGACTTGCGCACAGGCCCTTTTGCATTCTCGGCAGTGGGAAGGCGCCGATCAGCATGAATTTCAGAAATGTGCGAATCTTCCGACCTGATCTGCGGAGGATTCAGCCCCCGCCCGGTATGGCTTGCCGATCGTTCCACGAGATAGGCGATAACGAGATCCGCAGCTGAGTAGCCGACATCGGGCCTACGGCATTGCATGGGAGGCGTCTGAAATGACCATCCAACTCGCCACCGCGCCGCCGTCGGCTGCGACCATCCGAATTCCCGGCAAGCTGACTCCGGCCGTCTTGGAACTCGCAGAGCGGCCCCTGGCCGTGGAAATCTCTCCGGCAGCGCTCGAGAATGTCACGGCCTGCTGGGAATTCGTCACCCGACGACTCGAAGACGGCGCCCCTGTCTACGACAGCATCACCGGGCTCACGCCGCTGGTCGACTTAACCGGTGGCGCGCAAGCCTTCGAGGGACACGGCATCGTCGAGCACGGTGCGGCAGACCGACCCGATGGACTCTCGCCGCGGGTCGTACGCGCGGCATCTCTCGTCCGGTTATGGGAACTGGCGCAGGGCCACTCCGGTGTGTCGGTGTCGGTGCCGAGGGCGCTGGCGGCGATGCTCCGGACCGACTTCGCACCTGCGGTCCCCGGTCCCGAAGTCATTTGGGCCACTGGCGATCTCATGTCCAGTTGTCTAGCGGACACGCTCGGCGGATGCGGCTATGCGTATACATCCGGGCTCAGAATGCCCGCGACCGAGGCCCTTGCCGCTGCCGGGCTCGCACCGGTGTCCTTCGACGGGCGCGACCGACTGGTGCTGGCGAACAACGCGACCGTTACCGTGGCGGCCGCGGGGCTGGCACTGGGCGCTATCCGCCGATCACACTCCGTCGCCATTGCTGTCACTGCGGTCCTGATCGATCTGCTCGGATACGATCCCGGCTTTCTGCTGAATCATCTCCTCGATGCTCACGAACCGCCCGACGCGTCGGCGGCCAGCGCCCGGATGCGAGATCTGCTCCGTGATATGACGCCCCGCGGCACGCGCTCGGTCCAGGAGGACTCGAGCCTGCGCGGTACAGCGGAGTTGCTTGATTCGCTGGGAGGCAGCCTGTGGCGGGTCAGCAGCGTCGTCGACAGTGAGCTCAATGGCATAGGGGACAGCTCGCTGTTCTTCCCGGAGCACGGCACCGTCGTACACAGCGACCACTGCTTCGGTCCTCCGATCGCGCTCGTCGGGCACCTGCTCGCAATGACCATCGAGCAGATGGGCAACCTCGCCGTAAGACAACTGAATCTGATCTTCGACCCTCACCACAGCGGGGACATGCTATCCGCACTGAACACCGATCCGGACACACACGACAAACTCCAGGACATGCGATGTGCGGCGACCGCCACCCTGGCGACCATGCGCGGTAGCGTGGTTCTGCCGTCAATTGGCAACGCCCGTGCCGACAGTCATGGCCCGGACGCGAATCTCGCGGGCATGCGGACCGCGCTCAACGCCCTCGACAGCGCCGCATGTCTGCGGCGGCTGCATGGCGCGCTGGCCATCGCTTTGGGTCAGGTGGTCCGTGTCGGCGGCCGGCGTCCCACGGCGCCCGCGTGCGCCGCCATCCTCGATGCGGTGATCGAGGCCGTGCCGTCCCTCGGTTCCAGCGGGCCTATCGACCAGGACGTCCGCACTGCCGCGGCACAGCTCGACATCATCGCCGATACGCTGCTCAGCAGTGAACACTCATAAGTAGCGAAGCCGCTCGTCTACGCGACGTACACTGCCACAACCGATTTCATTGAACGGCTCGCCCGGTAGTCGCCCTGGCGGGCGAGTGTCACCGCTTTTCCTTCCCGCCACAGCGTCGCTGTCTTCACAGTGCGCGCCGTCCGTCGGCTTGTCGATGATGTGCCGATCGGACATGCTCGTGAGCGGAACTGGCTATTGGGGCTTTTGGGTCGTCACCGGCACAGGCGCAGGGTCGTCGGGTGCTTTCGTCGTCAGTGGAATATCGGGGGTGGTTGTCTCCGGAGCCTGAGTGGTCGGGGGCGGCGCGGTCACGGAGGCGGCCGGAATCGGAGCATTCTGGAGTCGAGCAGCAGTCTCCGGATCCTGCACGAGCGCACCGGTTTGTGTGACCGGCGGTGCCGATGGTGCGTCGGCAGTGACGGTTTTCGCCGTTACCACCGACGTGACCGCTGGTTTCGTCGTTGTAGACGAGGTGTCCTTGGAGCCGGTCGCACACGCTGCGGCGAGCGTGACGAACGGAATCATCGCCATCCCGGTCAATCCGATCTCGACTCGCCGCCGCGATCGTCCACAGTTCGTTTTCGCCATGCTGCTCCTAGCTTGAATAGGGCAAGGCTCGTTCGATTCGATGATCCGCGAGCCGGAAGTCCTCGTGAGGCTGCGCCTGAACGCTATATCGAGGCGGGCGCGCGGCACCCAGCCTCTCCTCCCAATACTGGGAAGAATCTAGACTGCTGGCCAATGCGACAGCGGGAGTGGGCCAGGCCCTGCGTGCCGCCCTCGGAACGGCCATCGCCTTGCCGCGCCCGAACCCGCAACCTGTCGAGCGGTTCGGTCCACAGCCCCCGTGGAATCGAACCTCGTCGCCACAGGTGAGTGAGGCACTGCCGGTAGGGAACTGCTGAATCCACGGCTGAACGGTCCAAGACCAGAACATGTCGTCCGAGCCGGTGGAGCCCTGGCAGAACCCCTCATGACAGGTGAGTGGTCCTTGGGTTTGAGGAGTGGCGCCGATGGCCGAATGGGCAGAATCACTGCCGTACAGGCTTGCCGCAATGAGAATCGGTGCGGCAACAGAAAATGCGATCAGGGTTCGCGCGGGGTTGGTCATAGCTATCTCCTCTGAAATACCTTCTGGGAAAAGCGATTAGGGTTGTCGACCAGCTCTGCCTGGACTATCGGCCGCCGAGGCCGGTGGTGGCGATGCCGCGCAGGAAGGCGCGTTGGGCGATCGCGTAGACGAGGATCAGGGGGAGCAGGATGAGCATCGAGGCGGCCATGAGTACCGGCCAGTTGGAGATGTATTGGCCTTGCATCCACACCAGCCCGAGAGTGAGTGTGCCGATGTCTTTGTGTTGCACCATGACCAGCGGCCATAGGAAGTCGTTCCACACATTGACCCAGGTGAGCACTGCCAGCACCATGGCGGCCGGTCGCACGTTAGGCAGCAGGATCCGCCAGTAGGTTTGCCACGGCGAGCAGCCGTCGAGGGCAGCTGCCTCCTCGATGTCTTTGGGCAAGGTACGGAAGAACTGGCGCATGAGGTAGGTGCCGAACGCGTTGCCGAACAGTCCCGGGACGATCATGGCCCACGGAGTATCGACCCACCCGAGGGTGCGCATCAGGATGAATTGCGGGATGACGGTCACTGTCAGGGGAACCATCAAGGTGGCCAGATACAGCACGAACAGCATGTCGCGACCCCTGAATCCCAGACGTGCGAACCCATAACCGGCCAGCGAGCAAAAGAACACCTGACCGGCGGTGACAGCGCCGGCATAGATCACGGTGTTGGCCAGCATTCGCCAGAAGGGCATGAGGGTGAAGACATCTGAGAAATTCGACCATCGCGGGTGCGCGGTAAACAGGACCGGTTCACTGATCTCTGCTTCTTCTTTCACCGAACCCGAGAACGCCCACAGGATCGGGAACAGGGCGCACCCGGCGGCCGCGCTCAGGGCTGCGTAGAGCGCGATACCGCGAACTATGCCGCGCCGGATTCTGCGTTCCGTGGTCCCGGCCATCAATCCCCCAGGGAGTGCTTGCGCGCCAGGCGCAGTTGCAGCACCGTGAGCAGCAGCAGAATCGTGAACATGACCCAGGCCAGCGCGGAGGCGTAGCCGAAGTCGAGGAAGGCGAAGGCATGCTGGAACAGCATGATGCCGAACACATAGGTGCCTGATTCGGGTCCGCCGTGGCCGCCTGTCAGCACGTACACCTGATCGAATGCCTGGAACGCGTTGATCACCGAGACGACTGCCACGAACGACAACGCGCCACGAATCAACGGTACCGTGATGAACAACAATCGCCGGATCTCCCCGGCACCGTCGATCCTGGCGGCGTCATGCAGTGATTCCGGCACACCCTGCATCGCCGCCAGGAGCACTACCGTCGCGAACGGTACCGACTTCCACACGCTGACCAGGCACAGCGAGACCATCGCCCATTTCGGGTCGATCAGCCAAGGCACCGGCCCCAGCCCGATCCAGCCGAGCACGATGTTGAGCAACCCGCCATCGGTGTTGAACATGAACTGCCACACCAACGCCATCACCACCGACGAAACGGCGAGAGGCAGAAACAGAATCGTCCGGAAGACGCCCAGCCCCCTGACCCTGCGGTTCAGCAGAGCCGCCACGACCAGACCGATCACCACTGTCGGAACCAACGTGCCGACAGTGAAGACAATCGTGTTGCGTAAGGCAATGAGAAACAGCGGGTCCGCGGTCAACAGAGTTCGGAAGTTCCCCAGCCCGACGAAGCGCGGTGCAGTGAACAAATCCCACTTCTGCACACTCATATACAGCGAGAACCCGAGAGGGAACACCAGAAACACCGCGACAGCTGCCAAGTTCGGCGCGATGAACGCCAGCCCCCAGACGCGGCGGCGAGCCCGCCGAGGTCGCTCGACAGTGATTGTGGGGCTGGTTTTCAGTGTGGCAGGGGCGTTTTCAGTCAGGCTCATGACTTGCGCAACACCTCATCGACATCGTGAGCCAACCCGGTCAGCGCGGCCGCGGATCTCGTTCCTCGCAGTACCGGACCGAAGCCGCGGTCCATCAAGGCGTCGATTTCCTCCCATGCGGGCGTGACCGGCAGATAGCCCGATCGGGCCGGGCCTTCGGTGAGCACCGCCAGGTTGCCCACTCTGGCATGAGCTTTCGCGAATCCAGGTGACTCGAGCGCGGATTTCAGCACTGGAACGAAGAGCCCGGATTCAGCGATGAGAGCCTGGCCGATCGGGCCTGTCACAAACTTCACGAATTCCCACGCCTGCTGCTTGCGCGGGCTGCTCGCGGCGATAGCCAACCCGGTCGTCCCGATATTCGATTGAGCACCTTGGCTTCTCGGACCGGTCGGGAGCACCGTCAGGTCAAGATCGAGACTGTCGGCATGAGTGAAGGTGCTGTAGCGCCAGTGCCCGCCCATCGCCATCGCGGCCCTGCCGAGTATGAACATGTCCATCGTCGACATGCTCTGCCGGTCAGCAGAGGTGGGCGCCACTCTGTGCTTGTTGGACAGGTCCGCATAGAACTGGACACCGTCAATGAAAGCGTCGTCGTCGAAATTGATGTGCATCGGAGTGACCCGCGAGGCCGACCACGGCGTGCCGTTGTTCATACCGAACAACCCCGCCGAGTAATAGGGCACCCAGGTGTCGACGAAGCCCCACTGGGTAACTTTCCCCGACCGATCCCTCTTCGTCAGAGCCTGTGCCGCGGCGAGGAACTCATCGAAACTCCAGGGTCGATCCCATCGTGCCGGTGGCGCAGGCAACCCTGCATCGGCGAACAGCTTCTTGTTGTAGAACAGGAAGTTCCCGGCCCACTGTTCCGGGAAGGCGTACTGCCGGCCGGCGAACTCGAACGTCTCATGCATCGCGCTGACGCTGTCGGCCTCGAGTTGTGCCGCGAAGCGGGGATCGGCGGCGAGCATGGTGTTCAGATCCAGCAGCATCCCCCGCTCGGCCAGCCCGGCGAAGGTCAAATCCCATGCCATCAGCACGTCCGGGCATCTGCCACCTGCGCAGAAGGTCGACATCTGTTGCACCGGATCCGGTCCGGACATCACCGTGCGCACCGTGATCTCCGGGTGCAGACGCTGGAATGCGTCGATAATCGCCAGACGCCCTTTCGCCTCTTCCGGATTGGCCTGAAAGAGGAACGAGAGCACATTGTCACCGTCGCCACATGCCGCGGAGGACGTTGCCAAGCCCGCGATCCCCAACGCACCCACCCCGCGCAGGAAACCGCGCCGACCCAGCATCTTGCCGGTCATGTAGCTCCCGATGTCCGTGCCAACCGTGCCTCAAGACACTCCCCGTCTTCACGATTCAACGGCCCGTTGTATAGCGGCAAGATAGAGGCATCGACGTTCGGCGGTGACGGTTGAAGTCGCGATCATCATGCCAACATTCGACCGCGCCGACCGGAAGGCTGTTCCCAGCCACGGCGACAGCCCGCAGTGCACCGTGCCTTTTGGTAGCCGAGGCACCTGGTGGCTCGTGGAAGACCAACCTAGCCACCACTCGGGCAGCCACACCGACGGAAGGAGATTCCGGACAGCTTCTTTCGGCGGCCGGTCGCGTTCAGCTCGCGCAGCATGTTCACCGTGATCAGCAACTCCGTCGCCGCGGTACCGCCGGCGAACCGGACCGCCGACAACACCGCCCGGATGAACTCGCGGCAGTGACCCGAACCGATCACAACACCATCGCTGCTGGTCCAGCCATATGTGTTGTTTCTCGCGGTTACTGCCGGAACCCCCAGTGCCTCCGGCAGGTTGCGGCCCAGCCGGTCCGAGGTGTACACCATGATCCGATCTTCGGGCCGCGTGTAGAGCGCAAAGCCTGATCAGGCGCCTGGGCCGATCGACGGTCGCGGGGCCGCGTCTCACTCAGCGGTCGTCTGGATAGTCGGAACATTCGCGAGCACCCTCGCGATGTGCCGGAGTGCCTTGTCGCTGGTCATTCTCCAGTGGGTGGCGTCTACGTGGGTGTCGTGGATGTGTCCATCGATGACTTCGATCCAGGTGCCGGCCCCTGATATTTCGGGCGAGAGATCTTGTGCGGCAGTAAAATACATCAGGTCACCATGGAATGTGCGGGGGTGGTAGCTGCCGATCAATTGTGCTGATCGGGCGGCGGTGTCGATCGCTGCTGCGATTCGATCGACACCGAAGGAAGCGAACGGTTCGCCGTGTAGGGCGAGCTGTCGGGCCAGCTGCTCGGGTGTGGAATCCAGGCTGGGCAGGTTGTCGGCGGCGTCGCCGAACAGGCCGCCCAGCAGCTCCGCGAGTGGGACTGCTTCCGGTGTGGGTGCCGCCGTGCCTCCGCCGGTTACGTTGTGGCTGTCCAGCATGGCGAGCAAGGCGACCTCGGCGCCGTCTTCCTGAAGCTGTACCGCCATGGCGTGTGCGATGACGCCGCCGAGCGACCAGCCGAGCAGGTGATACGGGCCGGTCGGCTGGATGGTGAGGATCTCTTTCACGTACCGGCGGGCCCAGTCCTCGATCGAGTCGGGAAGTGGCTCGGCACCGAGCAGGGCTGGGGACTGTAATCCGTACAGTGGCTGGTCAGGGTCGAGGTGTGCGGCCAGACCTGCGAATGACCAGGCGATGCCACCGATCGGGTGGATACAGAACAGAGGTTGCGCGGAGCCGGTGGTGCGCAGGGGTAGCAGGACGTCGAATGCCGCGCTGCCGGTGTCCTGCTCGGCCATCGCGGCGATCAGTCCGGCGGGGGTAGGTGTGGTGAATATCAGCATGACAGGAACTCGGTGCTCGAGCGCGTGGCCGAGGAGGTTCGCCAGTCGAGTCGCGGTCAGTGAATTGCCGCCCTGTTCGAAGAAGTTGTCGTCCAAACCTATTCGTGGGGCGCCGAGCACCTCGGCGAACACCGCGCAGACCGTCCGTTCCTGGGCGGTGATCGGTTCACGGAATTCCCGGGCCGCAACGACGGGTTCCGGCAGCGCCTTGCGGTCGAGCTTGCCGTTGGCGTTGAGCGGCAACGCTTCCAGCGGCATGAAGACCGACGGGATCATGTACGACGGCAGTTCGGCGGCCAGCGCCGACTGCAACTGCTGCTTGTCGGGCTCACCGTCGGCGCCGACCACGTAGGCCACCAGGCGGTCGCCCAGCACCGGGTCGGTGTGTGCGACCACGGCCGCCGACGCGATGGCATCGACGCGCAGCAGCGCGGTCTCGATATCGCCGAGCTCGATGCGGAAGCCGCGGATCTTCACCTGGAAGTCGGTGCGGCCCCGGTACTCCAGCTCCCCGTTGGCCTGCCAGGCCACCAGGTCACCGGTGCGGTACATGCGGGAACCGTTGCCGGCGAACGGGTTCGCCACGAAACGATCCGAGGTCAGGTCCGCACGGCCGTAGTAGCCGCGCGCCAGCTGCGCGCCGGCCAGGTACAGCTCGCCGGACACGCCCACCGGCACCGGCCGCAGGCGCGAATCCAGCACGTACACCTGGGAGTTCCATTCGGGCGAGCCGATGGACACCGACAGCTCGTCGCGCTCGGTGACCCGGTGGTTGGTGATGGACACCGCGGCCTCGGTCGGGCCGTAGAGGTTGAACAGCTCGGTGCGCGGACGCTCGCGCAGCACACGCAACGCCAGCGGCCCGGGCAGCGCCTCACCGATGGCGAGAACACGCCACAGCGAGTCCGGCAGTCCGTCGGTGAGCAGCGCGTCCAGCATGGACGGCACCACGTGCAGGGTGGTCACCCATTCCCGCGCCATGAGCTCGTTGAGGTAGGCCGGGTCCTTGTGCCCGTCGGGCGCGGCGATGACCATGCGGCCACCGCAGGCCACGGCCGACCAGAACTCCCACACCGACAGGTCGAAGGTGGCGGCCGTCTTGAGCAGCACCGCGTCCGCCGGGTCGAGCCCGAATTCGGTGACCTTCCACAGCAACTGGTTCACGACCGCGCCGTGCGGCAGCGCCACACCCTTCGGGCGGCCGGTCGAACCCGAGGTGAAGATGATATAGGCAGTATTCGAATCACGCAGTGGCGCTGTGCGTTCCGAATCGTCGATCGGGTTCGCGCTGACGTCGTCGAGGACCAGTTCGTCGAGTCGCACCACCGGCGCGATCGAGGTCTGGAACCCGGCATCGGCGTCCGTCAGTACGCAGACCGGGGTGGCTGATTCGAGGATGTGGCGAATGCGATCGGTCGGCTGATCCGGGTCCACCGGTATGTAAGCTCCGCCTGCGACCGATACCGCGTACAGGGCGACGACCAGGTCCAGCGAGCGACGCAATGCCAGCACGACCGGCCGTTCGGGACCGACGCCCCGGGAGATCAGGTGTCGCGCGAGGCGGTTGACCCGTTCATCCAACTCCGTGTAGTTGAGGCGAATATCGCCGGAGATCAGCGCAGGCGCATCAGAGTGTCGTGCGATGGTGGCGGCCAGTAGGTCCGGCAGGGTCGCCGGGCCGGGCACCGGCCGGGCAGTGGCGTTCCACTGGTCGATCACGCGGACGCGTTCGTCGTTGTCGAGGAGCTCGACGTCGCCGACCGGTAGCTCGGGATCGGTGGCGAGAGCGGTCAACAGCCGAATGAACTGCGCGACGAACCGTTGCGCGGTGTCCGGGTCGAACAAGGCTGTCGCGAAAGTGAGCGTGCCGTCGATTCCCGCCGGGCTGCCGTCCTCGAGGTAGAGGTCGCTGACGATCCAGTGCAGGTCGAACTGGGAGACTTCCAGATCGAAGTCGACGAGGGAGGCGGCCAGTCCCGGAAGTGCGAGGTCGCTGCGAGCCAGATTCTGGAAAGACAGCCCGACTTGGAACAACGGGTGGCGAGCCGCCGAACGCGGCGGATCGAGAACTTCCACTAGCCGTTCGAATGGCACATCCGCGTTGGCCAAGGCGGCGAGGTCGATCTCGCGTTGCCGCACGAGCAGCTCGGCGAAGGTTGCGCCCGTGTCCACCTGGCTTCGGAAGACGAGGGTGTTGACGAACATCCCGATCAGCCCGTCCAACTGGGCATCGCCGCGCCCCGCCACCGGCGTGCCGATGGCGATGTCCGAAGCACTCGCCAGGCGCGCCAACAACACCGCCAGGGCGGTGTGAACCACCATGAACAACGTCATGTTGTGCGCCCGTGCCAACGCCGCCAGGCGGGTGTGCGTTTCGGCGTCGACACCGAACGCTACTTTGTCGCCGACGAAAGACTGGACCGGTGGCCGCGGGCGATCGGTGGGAAGTCCGAGTTGCTCGGGCAGCCCGCCCAGAGCGGTCTTCCAGTGCGTAATCTGTTGAGCGGCAAGGGAATCGGGATCGGATTCCGATCCGAGCAGGCTGTGCTGCCACAGTGTGTAGTCCGCGTACTGTACAGCCAGTGGCTCCCACTCGGGCGCGTGTCCGCGTGCACGGGCGGTGTAGGCGATCATCAGGTCGCGGGTGAGGGGAGCGATCGAGGAGCCGTCGCCGGAGATGTGGTGAATCACCAAGGCCAGCACGAACTCCGGGGCTTCGCTGTCGGTGATCTCGAACAGCGCGACCCGCAACGGCACCTCGAGGGTGACGTCGAACGTGGTGCCGGTGATGAACGCGGCCACCGCCGCGACGACGTCTCCCGCGGCGATCGCGTGGCTGTCCATCCGTGTGGCTGCCTGCTCGACCGGCAGAATCACCTGTGCCGGGAGGGCCGTCGCGTCCTGGGCTCGCCGTCCCGCTCCGGGGCGAGGCGGAGACGCGCTCGGCGAAGCGGACCGGATCGGCGGACACGCCGAGATCGCCGACCACGATGGCGGCGAGATCCGGGCTGGTGGCCAGCGCCGCGTAGGTGCGCCCGCGCGCCTTGGCATAGGAGTCACCGCCGTCGATGACCCGGCTCACGTCGCCGGGCGTCCGGATGAACACCGTCGCCTGCGAGCGGTAGACCGGCGGGCGCACCAGCAGGAATACGGTGGTGGCCGCCAGCGCGGCCAGGATTCCCCACACCACCCAGCGCCAGCGCCGCCGCAGCAGCGACCCGTATTCGGAGAGCACCGCGGGTGCATGCGGGAGTGTGGAATTCATCGCGCCGTCGCCAATCCTTGGGTGGTGAGACTGTCGACCAGGGCGTCGGCGAGGCGCAGGTTGCCCGCCGCGTTCGGGTGCATGCCGTCCGTGCCGAGCAGGGCGGTGGTGTCGGTGTCGGCGAGCGAGGCGATCGGATCGATCACCGTCACCCCATCCATGGCCGATTCCTGTGTCAAGCGGTCGAAGAACTCGTCGTCGAATCCGAGGTCGTCGGCGGGGGACTTCAGGAAGCGTGGGCGCACGAGCACGATCTTGGCCGCGGGCCAGGCATTGCGCGCGTCGTAGACGGTGCCGCGCAGGGCCTTGTACACGTCGTCGGGCGGTGCGAACTTGTCGTTGCGGCCGCCGTCGAGCACGACGACGTTCGGCGCGGCGGTCCGCGCCAGCTGCCGGACCCGCTCGTCGAACGAGGTCGAATCACCCAGGTAATCCATGTGGAATCGATTGGCCTGCCCGCCGCTGATGTACCCGGTGCCGGGCATGGCGGCCAGATCGCACACCCAGTGCAGGCGGACCGCCGCCTGGCAGGCGTACGACATTTCCGCGAGCATGCTTGCGCCCGTGTAGGAGTCACCGATGAACAGGGCGGCCGGTCCAGGCTGTTCGGGGGCGGCGAGCCGCGCGGGGGTGCTCTCGCCGTGCCCGGTCGGCACGGCCCGCAGGGCGAACACCAGCCCCGCGACGATCGCGAGCGCGAGTAGCGCCGCCGCCAGATCGGCGGCCCTGAGCCTGGTCATCGGACCGCCGCACGATAGATCTCGTCCAGGGCGTCGCCGATACGGGCCATCCCCAATTCCGCTGCCACGGCCTGCCTTCCGCGTTCGCCCATGGCGCGGGCCCGGCCGGGATCAGTGAGCAGGGCCCCGACCGCCGCCGCGAGCCGATGCGGGGCGGGCGCGGTGACGATGCCGCTGCCGGTCCGCTCGACCAGCGCCGCCAGCCCGCAGTCGGGGGAGATCACCACCGGCAGCCCGACCGACATGGCCTCGAGCACCGCCATCGGGTACGGCTCGCGCACGGACGGCAGCACGTAGATCGCGGCGGCGGCCATCCGCTCGGGCACGCGGGCCGGGTCGAGCGGGCCGATCCAGCGCAGCCGGGGATCGATGCCGAGCGCTGCCCGCACCGCCGGGCCCTCGCCTTCGTCGGGCCCGGCGAGGGTGAAGGTGGCGTCGGTTCCGTTGGCGAGCAACGTCTTCGCCATCTCGACGAACGCGAGCGGCTGTTTGCGCGCGTGCAGGCGGGCGGCGAAGAGCACCTCGGGGGTGTGCGTCGTGGTCGCGGGCGGGTAGGCGGGCACGCCGTTGTCCAGCGCAATCAGCGGCAGTCCCGGCCCGGCCACGGCGCTCAGTTCGTCGCGTTCGGCGGGCGTGAGGAAGCAGACCGCGCGCGCGTCACGCAGGACCTTTCGGGTCCAGGCCGCATCCAGCGGGGCGGCCAGCGGATGCGAGGTCGGCGCGATCATCCCGTGTGGCTGAACGACATACGGCACGCGCAGGCGGCGGAGGGTCAGCGCGGCGGGCAGGGTCACCAGATCGCGGCCCAGGTGGACGTGCGCAACATCGACGTCGCGACCGTGCCGCCGCACCCACCGCCACAGGCCGGGCGCGGCCAGCCCGGCGAAACCCGTTGCGGGAACCAGGGTCCGGGCCGGGAACAGCCGCACCGGAACGCTCTCGATCGTCTCGGGCAGGATGTCGTAACCGCGCGCCGCGCCCGCGACGGTCACCTCGTCGCCGCGCGCGAGCAACTCCGTCGCCTGGTTGAACGCCACCCGCACCGGCCCGCCGTAGGCGCCCTCCGGTGAGACCAGGGTGACCAGGTGCAGGATCCGCATCAGCGCGGCATCACCACGGACGGCGGTGGGCGCACCACCGAATACGGCGGCACATCCGCGCTCACCAGCGCGGTGGCCCCGACCACCGAGTGCGCGCCGATGGTGACGCCGCGCAGGATCGTGGCGCGTGCGCACACCCACGCCCCGTCCTCGACGACGATCGGCCCGTTGTCGAAGGCGAAGGTCGGCGAGTGCCGGTCGTGGCTGCCGGTGCACAGGTAGGCCTGTTGGGAGACACAGACATTCGCGCCGAGCGTGATCGGCTCGAGGTTGTAGAGCTCCGCCCCGACCCCGATCCACGAATCGTCGCCGACGGTCAGCTTCCACGGCCACTGCACGCTCACCCGATGCCGGATCAGCACGCCCGAACCGATACTCGCGCCGAAGCGGCGAAGGATGGCCACCCGCACCCGATTCGGGCACCACACCTGGGTGAAGACCAGTGTCGACACCGCCACCCACAGCACCTGTGCGAGCAGCCCACGCCCCTTGTCGTAGGAGTGTCCCCGCCGCGCTGCCAGAGATCGCTCCGGTCCGGCATCGCTCATGCACACCTTCCCCTGGCGAACGCCTCCCCTAGCGCGATCAATGTACCGTTATCCTGCGACGGGCCGCCAGTCGTTCGTTGCTACAAGGGGATTGACGCTTCAAGGGGACAGCCAAGTGACCGATCTGCGGTTCACGCCGGGACACACCTCCGCTCCGCCGCGGTGGCGGTCCGTCTCGGGGGCGGCGCTCGTGGTGGTGGGGGCGACGGCGGGGTTGCAGGTCGCGAATTTCACGGTGACGGGGCTGTCGCTGATCTGTCTGCTCGTGGTGCCCGGGTTCGCGCTGATGGCGCATCGCGGCGTGGATCTGGCGCCGGTCGTGATCGCCGCGCTGGCGTGGCTGTCGTTCCTCGTCTCGTGCGTGGTCAACCAGGTGAGCGTGCTGTGGCCGAACGCGTTGGCGGTCCCGGCGTTCGCGCTCTACTTCATCGGATTCGCGGTGCTCACCGGACGCTCGATCGACGCGCTCGCGTCGCTGCTCGCCGGAATCGCGGTGGGCAGCATCGGATTCTTCGTCGTCAAAGGGATCGAGCTGACCAATACCGGCCGGTTCCTGGACCTGTGGAAGTACGGGATCGCGCACGCGGTCACGGTGCTCGTCGTCTACGCGCTGATCCGGGCGCGCGCCCGCCCGATGGTGATCTTCGGTGCGCTGGCCGCGCTCGCGCTGGCCAGCCTGGGCCTGAATTTCCGCTCGCACGCGCTGGTGTGCGTGGTGGCGGCTGTGTGGCTGGCGACCCGGCACGGCTTCGGCGCGCGGGTCGGGCGCGGCTGGTCGCTGGCCGGGGTCACCGGGTTCGGGCTGCTGTTCGCCTATGTCATGCCGATCGCGGCGCGGGCGGGCCTGTTCGGTCCGGCCTTGCAGCGCAAGACGGTCGAGCAGGACGCGACGCACCTGCCCCTGCTGCTGGCCGGGCGGACCGAACCGCCGATGACGTTGTCCGCCATCGCCGAGCGCCCGCTGCTGGGCTGGGGCAGCGCCCAGCACCTCACCCCCGAGTTGTATGCGCGCGCGGAACATCTTGCGATCCGCATCGGCTTCGCGCCGACCTTCCCGTTCGATCTGTACTGGCGGCTGCCGGTTTTCGACTACTCCGCGTTCCATTCGATCCTGCTGGGCACCTGGGCCGAGGGCGGCATCGTGGCGGCGCTGCTGCCGTTGATGATCCTGGTGGCCTGCGCGGGGGTGTTCTGGAACAACGATCGCCTGGGGCAGTGGGCTCCGCTGTTCGTCGTGGTCGCGCTGCAAGGGATCTGGGATCTGTTCTACGCGCCGTGGACCTACGGGATGGTGCCCGAGCTCGCCTGTCTCGTGCTCGCCTACGTCACGACCCACTTCCGACGGACGCCGTGAACCCGGCGGTCAGCGTGGTGGTGCCGACCGTGGGGCGGGCCTCGTTGCGCCGCGCGGTGGAATCGGCGCTGCGCCAGACGCGGCCGGTCGCGGAGGTGCTGGTGGTCGCGGCCGAGGGGCTCGCGCTGGACCTGCCGTCCGATCCGCGGATCACGGTGGTGCGCACGGGCGGTCGCGTATCCGCCGGGGTCGCCCGGCAGGCCGGAATCGAGGCCGCGCACGGCAACGTGATCGCCCTGCTCGATGACGATGACGAATGGCTGCCGGAGAAACTGCGCTGCCAGCTCGCGGCCGTCGAAGGATCCGACGGATCCGTGGGGAGCGACTGGATCTGCTCCTCGCGGATCGCGGTGGCGGGTCCCGGCGAGCGCCGCCGAGTCTGGCCGCGTCGTGTGATCGCACCCCGGGAATCGGTGGCCCGCTACCTGTTCCGGTTCACCTCGCTGCGCGTCGGCGCTGCCGTGCTCCAGACCTCGACGCTGTGTTTTCCCCGCGAACTGGCGCAGGTCGTCGGGTGGGACACCGAGACCGTGCACGACGAACCGACCTGGCTGCTGGCGGTGCGGCGGGCGCGGCCGCAAGTCCGGCTGATCCAGCTGCCTGCCGTGCTCGCCACGTATCACGTGGGGGCCGAATCGGTTTCACATTCGAGCGTCGACCGGGTGGACGACTATATCGCCTGGGGACTGGAACACCTGCGTGAGGAACCGCCGCGCGTCCGCGGCGACTACCTGTGCACCAGCCCGGTCAGCGCGGCGGTCGCGGCCGGTTCGGTCGCCGGGGTCGGCCGCGCGCTGCGGGCAGCGCTGCGGCACGGGCGTCCCGGTCCGTTCGCGCTGGCCTATGCCGTGCTCAACGGCCTGCGGATCATTCCGCGCACGGGCGTCCGGATCCTGTTGCGCCGATGACCGATCCGACCAGGCTCGCCCCGGATGAGCGCCGGGCCCTGCTGCGCAGCGCGCTCTACCGCATCGCGGGCACCCCGATCGTCGCGCTGCTGGGCCTGGCCAACACCGCGATCATCGTGCGCCAGACCGGCGCGGCGGTCTTCGGCCTGGTCTCCCTGATCGCCACGGTGACCCTGCTGTTCCCGTTCGCGGACCTGGGGATCGGCGCGACGGTCCTGAGCGCGAGCGCCCAACTGGATCGGGACCCCCAGGCAGCCGACGTCATTCGCCGCGCCTACCGCGTGTTGTCCGGAGTGGCCGCGGGATTGGCGGCCGCCGCGTTCGTGCTGCTGGCGACCGGCCGGTGGGCGTCGCTGACCGGGTTCTCCACCGGGCCGCAGGACGGCTGGGCGATCACCGTCGCGGCGGTGCTGTTCGCGCTCACCATCCCGGCCGGTCTCGGCGTGCGCATTCTCATCGGCATCGACCGCAACGAGCTGGCGACGCTGGTGCTGATGAGCTGCCCGGCGTTCGCGCTGCTGACCACCCTGGCCCTGTCGGCCGCCGGGGTGAGCCCGATCTGGTACTGCGTCTCGGCGCTGGTCGGCGTGCTCGCCGGGCAGAGCGTCGGCACCGTTGCGGCGCTGCGGCTCTCGGGTCTGGGACGTTCGGCGTTCGGCGCGGTCGAGGGCCAGGGCACGCGATTGCTGGCGGGGAGCCTGTGGCTGTTCGTGGTCGGGGTCGGACTCCCCGCCGGACTGCAAACCGGTCGGTTACTGCTCGCGCATCTCTCGACGCCGCAGGAGTTGTCCCGTTATGCCCTGACCGCCCAGATCTACGGCGTGGCCTGGTCGGTCATCTCCACCGCGGGCCTGGCGTACTGGCCGGTCTTCGTGAAACGCCGTGGCGCCTCGACGGAAACGGTCCGCATCTGGTGGCGGCTCACCGGGATCTTCGTCGCCATCGCCGCCGCCGGAGCCGCCGCGTTGGGCGCGCTGGGCCCGTGGGCGGCCTCGATCCTGTCCGGCGGCCGCATCGACGTGTCGTACGAACTGGCGCTGGCCTTCGGCGCGCTGCTCGTGGCACAGAGTGCGCACCTGCCCGCGAACGTCCTGCTGACCAGGCCGAAAGAGGCGCGCTGGCAGGCGGGTTGGACGGTGGCGATGGCCGCGATCAGCATCGGGGCGGGCCTGGTGGTCGCCGCGCCTGGCGGCGCGGTGGGCGTGGTCGTGGCCGCCGCGCTCGGCACCCTGCTCGCCCAGGTGCTCCCGGATCTGGCCTGGGTGCCTAGGCTGGTG
>NZ_JBSGBY010000006.1:0-43457 GCF_053601505.1 Nocardia sp. NPDC004722 | reverse complement strand
GCGATTCTGCAGTTCCCAGCGCAGATGGTTGGTGATGAAGTCCTCCCAGGCGTAGCGGTAGCTCTTGCCCGGGCCGCCGCCCATCGCCTCGGTCGGCTGCGGTCGTGCACCACCACCGTGCCCGCCAGCGCGTCCCCGATCCGGCGGCCCTGCGGTGAGCACAGCGACACCACGACGGCGATCAGCCCGGTGCCCAGGATCCAGAAGTCCACGATGCCCGCCAGCCCGCGCGTCACCGCGTGCCGGAAGTCGATGGGGCCGCCGTCGGCGCGCACCACGCGCAGCCCGACCGCCATCTTGCCCAGCGAGCGTCCCCGCGAAAACGTCTCGAACAGCACCGGATACCCGATCATGGCGCTCACCATGCCGACCAGCGCCGCGGTGTCACGCCACGCGGAATCCGCGTCGGCCCACGCCAGAATCGCCTCGAACAGCAGGATCAGCAGGAGTCCGATGACGATCTGCACAATGAGATCGAGCAGGAACGCCGCGGCCCGGGTAGGGACGCGGGCGATCGGAAGCTCCACGGCAACAGCCTCGCCGGTGGTGAAAAGTGCCATGAGGGTCGTCTTCCTCCGCCGGGTGTGATCGCGATGGATAGCATTCTGTCAGCGTTAGCGCAGGAGGGGTACTCATGGATCTGGACGCCTATACCTTCGTGCACAGGCCGTCCTGGGAGCGGCTGGATCAGTTGGCCTCCCGGAGTAAACGGCTCAGTGGCACCGAGGCCGACGAGTTGGTCCGGCTCTACCGGGTGGCGTCGCAACAGCTGGCCCGATTGCAGACGCGGGAGGCGGATCCCGAACTCATCGCCGGGCTCTCGGCGGTTCTGACCCGGGCGCGCGGCCGCATACTGAGCGCCCGCATCGACACCCTGCGTGAGATCGGCTACTTCTTCAGCCATCGTTTCCCGGCCGCGGTCTACCGGGCCTGGCCCTGGTGGGTGTCGGTGGCGACGATCTTCCTGCTGGGCTCGGCGGCGCTGGCGGCGTGGGTGGCCAATTCCGCGGCCGCCCGGCGGCATCTCGGACTGGACACGGATACAGATGCCTTGACGCGCTCCGGTGGCGAATTCGAGACCTACTACTACGAGCATCCCCACGACGCCTTCGCCGCGAAGGTGTGGACCAACAACGCGTGGGTGTCGGCGCTGGCGCTGTTCCTCGGGGTGCTGATCCTGCCCGCGGTCTACCTGCTGTTCATGAACGCGCTGAATCTGGGGATCAGTGCGGGGCTGATGGCCGGGGCGGGACGGCTGGGCCCGTTCTTCGGCTGGATCCTGCCGCACGGAATGCTGGAGCTCACCGCCATTTTCGTGGCGGGCGGGGCCGGTCTGAAACTGGGCTGGACCCTGATCGATCCGGGCCGCGAGAGCCGGGCGCAGGCGATGGCGCGGCAGGGCCGGGCGACGGCCGTGATCGCGCTCGGACTGGTGGGCGTGCTGCTGGTTTCCGGCTGCCTGGAGGGCTTCGTGACGCCCAGCGGGCTGCCCACCGCACTGCGGGTCGGGATCGGGGCGCTGGCCGAACTCGGCTTCCTGGCCTACGTCTTCGGCCGGGGGCGGATCGCGGTGCGCGAGCAGGAGGCGGGGATCGGCCCGGAGCACATCGCGGGCTATTCGATCGAGAAGAGTCCCGAACCGGTTGTGGGAGTGGCGACTTCGTAGTCGCGAACCAGTGGGATTTGATTTCCACTGGCCGCAGCGAGTCCGGCTCAGCTGCGGCCAGCGTTGCCGATGACTCTACACAATCGTTATGGCTACGCAACCTCCGACTTGCCCGCCGGGCGTATAACGCGACCAGGCGAAATGCACCGTCTCCGTAGGGAACACGACAAGATCGCTAATTCCCGGCATCCGCTTTGCGGGCGGTCTGCGGAGGGTTCCGAAACTATCCCCGCGGTCGTGTTTTCGCACCGGTTTCAACCCCTTGCACGCGATGTGTTTCGAACCCCGCCGGAAGGTTTGCGAAAACCATGTAATTTTTCCGCTAACCACCGATTCAACCCACGTTAAGCTGGTGTTTCGCCGCAGCTCAGCCCGATTGCCCGGCGGTCGCCAGAACTCAAACAAACTCAGAGTTTGTTTACCCTGGACTTAGCTAAATGATCATCCGGCAATGCCGGGCAGTAATCGGGCGCATACCCCAGACGTCATCCCCCGGCAAACGATTTACGGCCCTCCGAACGCCCCGAAACGCCCGCCGGCAACGCCTCCGCCGAGTCACCCCGGCCAGGGCATGCGATCTTCGTCACATCCGCTTCGACCTGGGAATTTCCGAGTCCCGCCGAGCGGGGAACGCACAGCGGGTACGCAACGCACAAAGTAGGTACTGAACACGCACGGAGTGGGTACTCGACCTACACCCCCGGACAAAGAAGAAGGCCCCCGATCCGGTGTGGATCGAGGGCCTTCTTCTTCAAGTGGGCGAGGGGGGACTTGAACCCCCACGTCCTTACGGACACTGGCACCTGAAGCCAGCGCGTCTGCCATTCCGCCACTCGCCCGAGCGACGGGAAGAAACGTATCACGAGGTTTGCGCCAAAACGAAATCGCCTGGTTACCGGGGGTTCGAACGCGAAGCTGTGATGCCACGGAGACACGGGAACCCAGGGTTGCCGCCAAGAGTTACAGGTGTGGACGATCGTGGATATCATGCAATCAACGTGTCCCTGCGGCGACACGCCATGTCCGCGTGTTGCTTTGTAGGACGCATCGCGCGCCACGGTCGGTCGGCACACACACGACACGACGCACGCGCTCCCTCGCGGGAGTGACAGAACCCGAGAAGGGAGGGGGCTACATGGGGATCGTTTCCCGTTTCGAACGCCGTCTCCAGGGTGCTGTCGGCGATGTCTTCGCTCGCGCCTTCGGCGGGAGCGTCGTACCCCAGGAGGTCGAGGCCGCCCTGCAGCGCGAGGCCGCCGACCATATCCAGGATCTCGGCGGGGGCCATCTGCTGGCTCCCAACAGCTATGTCATCACCGTCAACGAGTCCGATCTGCGGAATCTCGTCCAGGGTGAGGGACAGCCGGATCGCGATCTCGCCGCGCAGGATTACGAGCTCACCAAGCGTGCTTTCGCCAAACATCTGCAAGACCACATCCGCGAGCAAGGGTGGCAGACCTACGGCGAAGTGCACGTGGAGTTCGAGGCATCCCCTACGCTGCACACCGGACAGTTCAGGACGCGCGGCCGGGTGGATCCGGACGCGGGTGGGCGGGCAGGCCCGTCACCGGGTGCTGAACGTCCACAACGACCCAACCCGCAACCAGGAGCTGGCCCCATGACGCAGAACTCAGGCTACGACCCAAGCCGTGAGCCCGCGGAGTCCGATCCGCGGAGTCGCGGGTACGCGCCCCCGCCTGCGGGCCGTCAAGGTCAGCAGGGTTACGGCGAGTACGGCCGCGGTGGCCAGCAGGGCTACGAGCAGGGCGGCTACGGCCAGTCCGAGCAGGGCTACGGCGACTACCAGAACGGCTACGACTACCAGCAGCAGCCGGGTGGCGGGTACGGCCAGCAGGGCGGCTACGCCGAGCAGGGCTACGGCCAGCAGCAGGGCTACGGCCAGTCCGAGCAGGCGTACGGCCAGCAGGGCTACGCCGAGCAGGGCTACGGCCAGCAGCAGCACGGCTACGAGCAGCAGGGCTACGGCCAGTCCGAACAGGCGTACGGCCAGCAGGGCTACGCCGACCAGGCCTACGGCCAGCAGCAGGGCTACGGCCAGCAGGGCTATGCCGAGCAGGGCTACGGCCAGCAGCAGGGGTACGCCGACCAGGGGTACGGCCAGCAGCAGGGCTACGGCCAGCAGGGCTACGACCAGTACCCCGACCAGGCCGGCTACGGCGACGATCAGGGGTACGGACAGCAGCAGGGCTACGGCCAGCAGGGCGGCGGCTACGGCGCGGCCGCGCCGGCCCGGGCCGGCTCGAGCTACTCCGCCACGCTGCAGCTGGACGACGGCTCCGGCCGGACCTACCAGTTGCGCGAGGGTTCCAACATCATCGGGCGTGGGCAGGACGCACACTTCCGGCTGCCCGATACCGGAGTTTCGCGGCGGCACATCGAAGTTCGCTGGGACGGCCAGACCGCGATGCTCTCGGACCTCGGTTCGACCAATGGCACGCTGGTCAACGGGTCGCCCGTCCAGGACTGGCAGCTGGCCGACGGGGATGTGATCCGCGCCGGACATTCCGAGATCCTGATCCGGATCGTCTGATCCCGTAAGCTCGCGGTGCAGGTCACGATATGGCTAGGAATTCCTCGGTCGTATCGTGATCGCAACCGGTCTACGGCCCTATGATGCTGCCAACACTCGCGGCGGAGGATGGCCGCGCTGACCAGCAACACAACCGGTTGGGGGTCACGGAGTCATACCTCCGTAACTGCCCCGTACCTACGACACGGTCGAACAGGAGGTGGAGCACCGTGCAGGGACTGATCCTGCAATTGACCCGTGCGGGGTTCCTGCTGTTGCTGTGGCTGTTCGTGTGGGCGGTGCTCCGGACGTTGCGCAGCGATATCTACGCGGCTTCCGGCCTTCGGGTCGCGCCTCGGGCCGCAGGCGGTTCCGCGGTGCTCCCATCTTTTCGCCGGGGCCAGAAGGGCGCCAAATATCTCGTGGTGACTCAGGGTTCTCTCGCCGGCACCCGTATCTCGCTCGGCACTCAGCCGGTGCTGATCGGGCGGGCCGACGACTCCACACTGGTTCTCACCGACGACTATGCCTCCACCCGCCATGCGCGACTGTCGCCGCGCGGTGAGGATTGGTACGTCGAGGATCTCGGTTCCACCAATGGGACCTACCTCGACCGGTCGAAGGTCACCACTCCGGTCCGAGTTCCGCTCGGTTCCCCAGTCCGTGTCGGCAAGACAGTGATCGAGCTGCGATCGTGACACTTGTTCTCCGCTACGCAGCGCGTAGCGACCGTGGTCTCGTCCGAGCCAATAACGAGGACTCCGTCTACGCAGGTGCGCGATTGCTCGCGCTCGCGGACGGCATGGGCGGCCACGCCGCCGGTGAGGTCGCCTCCCAACTGATGATCGCCGCGCTGGCGCATCTCGACGATGACGAGCCCGGCGACGATCTGCTCGGCAAGCTGAATCGTGCCGTGCACGAAGGCAATGCGTCGATCGCCGACCAGGTCGAGGAGGAGCCGGAACTCGACGGCATGGGCACCACGCTCACCGCCATCCTGTTCGCCGGGCGCAAACTCGGCCTCGCGCACATCGGCGACTCGCGCGCCTACATGCTCAGAGGCGGTGAGCTGACCCAGATCACCCGCGACGACACCTTCGTGCAGTCGCTGGTGGACGAGGGGCGGATCACGCCGGAGCAGGCGCACACGCATCCGCAGCGGTCGCTGATCATGCGGGCGCTCACCGGCAACGAGATCGACCCCACCCTGGTGGTGCGGGAGGCCCGGGCCGGGGATCGCTATCTGCTGTGCTCCGACGGCCTCTCCGATGTGGTCTCCGACGAGACCATCGCCAACACCCTGCGCGAGGGCACCACCGACGAGTCGGCCGACCGGCTCATCGAATTGGCCTTGCGCAGCGGCGGTCCCGACAACGTGACCGTGGTGGTCGCCGACGTCATCGATCTGGATTACGGCCAGAGCCACCCCATCGTGGCGGGCGCGGCCTCCGGTGAGGACGAGGACACCCCGCCGCCGAACACCGCCGCGGGCCGGGCCGCCGCCATGCGCCCACCGCGCGCCACCCCGCGCCGCGCCGTCGCGCAGCCCGAACCCGAACCCCCGAAGAAGAGCCACAAGCTGCGCTGGCTGGCGCTGTCACTGGCCCTGCTGGTGGCGGTGGGCGCGGGTCTCACCGTGGGCTACAACATGATTCGCAGCAACTACTACGTCGGCGTGGACGGCGAGAAGGTGGTCGTGCTGCGCGGCCTGCCCGGTTCGGTGCTGGGCTACTCGATCCGCGATGTGGATCAGGTCGGATGTGTCACGCGCACCGGCGAATTGACCCTGGCCGGTCCCGGCGACAAGTTCGCCGCCGGCTGTGTCCAGCTGACCCGCAGTGATCTGCGTGCCAGCGGCCGTGATTCGGTCGACAAGGGGCTGCCGCCGGGTTCGCGCGACGACGCCGTCAAGCAGATCCGCAATCTGGTGCAGTCCGAACTGCTGCCGCCGTGCGAGAAGGCGCAACCGCAGCAGCCGGTCACCACCCCCACGCCGACCCCGCCCGCCGATCCGAATCAGCCGGGCACCGCGGTCACCACCACCCCGGCCGCGCCGACCACTCCGGCCGCGCCCGGCGGGCTGACCGGCGGTGAACGCACCGGCGAGAACCACACGCTGGAACCGCACCAGCCCAGCGCCCCTGTCACCACCACCACGGCACCGCAGACTCCGGGGCAGAACTGCAGGATGGCGGACTGATGTCCGCACCGGCACCGCCGTCCACTGGGGCCTTCCCCAGTCCACCCGGCGGATTCGCTCCTGCGCCGCCGCCCGCCACCCGGCGCAACGTGGAGTTGCTGTTGCTGGGGTTGGCGGCGTTGATCACCACGGTGTCGCTGGTGCTGGTGGAGGCGAGTCAGGAGCAGGCGATCACCTGGGAGATCGCCAAGCTCGGTGCCGCGTATCTGGCGTTGTTCGGTGTCGCGCACCTGGCGGTGCGCCGGTTCGCGGCCTTCGCGGACCCCCTCCTACTACCGATCGCGGCGCTGCTGAACGGGTTGGGGCTGGTGATCATTCACCGCATCGACCTAGCGCAGGCCCAGGACGCCGCCTTCGCCTCCCTGCCCATCCCCTCCCCCGACGCCAACCAGCAGGTGCTGTGGACGGGGTTGGGGATGGTGGTTTTCATGGGGTTGTTGATCGTGCTGCGTGACTACCGCAGCCTGGCCCGCTACGCCTACACGCTCGGGCTGATCGGCGTGATCGCACTCGCCCTGCCCGCGCTGCTGCCGGACCGGTACTCGCAGGTGAACGGCGCGAAGATCTGGATTCGCCTGCCCGGCTTCAGTGTTCAGCCCGGCGAGTTCGCCAAGATCGCGCTGATCGTGTTCTTCGCCGGCGTGCTGGTGTCCAAGCGCGACCTGTTCACCGGCGCGGGCAAGCACGTGTTCGGCATGGAGCTGCCGCGCATGCGCGATATGGGCCCGGTGCTGCTGGTGTGGGCGGTGTCGGTGGGCGCGCTGGTGGTGGAGAAGGACCTCGGCACCTCGCTGCTGATCTTCTGCACCGTGCTGTGCATGCTCTACATCGCAACCGAGCGGGTGGGCTGGGTGGCGGTCGGCACGGTGCTGCTGATCATCGGATTCGTGTTCGCCTACAACGTCTTCGGGCATGTGCGGGTGCGGGTCGAGACCTGGCTGCACCCGTTCGCGGACTACTCCAACACCGGCTATCAGATCTCGCAGTCGCTGTTCGGGCTGGCCACCGGCGGACTGGCCGGGACCGGGCTGGGTTCCGGACGGCCCTCGCAGGTGCCGTTCGCCAAGACCGACTTCATCATCTCCGCCATCGGCGAGGAACTCGGCCTGATCGGGCTGACCGCGGTCCTGATGTTGTTCTGCGTGTTCACCATTCGCGGTATCCGAACCGCGCTGGCCATCCGCGACAGCTTCGGCAAGCTGCTGGCCGCGGGGCTGGCCTTCACGATCGCCATCCAGGTGTTCGTGGTGGTCGGCGGCGTGACCAAGCTGATTCCGCTGACCGGTCTCACCACGCCGTACATGTCCTACGGCGGTTCCTCGCTGCTGGCCAACTACATTCTGCTGGGGCTGCTGATCAAGATTTCCGACGCCGCCCGGCGACCGGCCCCCGCCCGTAAGCGGGTGGAGCCGATCGTGGAGGCGTCGACACAACTGCTGCGCAAGGTGGAGGGGGGTGCCGCGTGAACACGCCTCTGCGCCGGGTCGCGCTGGCGGTCATGGTGATGATCGTCGCGCTGCTGGCCAACGCCACCTACGTGCAGGTGTTCAAGGCCGACAGCCTGCGCAACGATCCGCGCAATGTGCGAGTCCTGTTGGACGAGTACTCGCGGCAGCGCGGCCAGATCTCCGCGTCCGGCACCGTGCTGGCCTCGTCGGTGGCCACCGACGACCGCTACAAGTACCTGCGCACCTATCCGACCGATCCGCTGGCCTACGCGCCCGCCACCGGCTACTACTCGATGCAGTACGGCAGCAACGGGCTCGAGCACGCCGAGGACTCGGTGCTCAACGGTTCGGACAACGCGCTGTTCGGGCGGCGGCTCATCGACATGATCTCGGGTCGGGATCCGCGCGGCGGCAATGTGGTGACCACCCTCAACCCGGTCATGCAGAAGGTCGCCTACGACCAGCTGACCGCCAAGAACCTGACCGGATCGGTGGTGGCCATCGAGCCCAGCACCGGCCGCATCCTGACCATGGTGTCCACCCCGTCCTACGACCCGAACCTGCTGGCCGGGCACGACGGCGCGGCCACCCAGAAGACGTGGGAGCAGTTGCAACAGGATCCCCGCCAGCCCATGCTGAATCGCGCTGTCTCGCAGACGTATCCGCCGGGCTCCACCTTCAAGGTGATCGTGACCGCGGCCGCGCTGTCCAACGGCATCGCCAAGCCGGACGACCAGTTCACCGCCGCGCCCCGCATCACGCTGCCCGACACCAGCACCACGCTGGAGAACTACAACGGCAGCCACTGCGGTCCGGGCGACGCCCAAACCGCTTCTCTCACCGACGCTTTCAAGTACTCGTGTAACACCGCGTTCGCGGAGCTCGGTATGAAGGTGGGGGCCGCCAAGCTCAAGGACGAGGCCAACGCCTTCGGCATCGGGACCCAGCATCCGAATATTCCGATCCCGTGGGCGGACAGCACCGTCGGCACCATTCCCGACAGTGCGGCCATGGCCCAGTCCAGCATCGGGCAGCGCGATGTGGCGCTCACCCCGCTCGACAACGCGGTCGTGGCGGCCACCATCGCCAATGGCGGCGTGCGGATGAAGCCGTATCTGGTGGACCAGCTGCAGGCCCCGGACCTGAGCACGCTGGAGACCACCAAGCCGACCTCGGTGGGCCAGGCGGTCACCCCGCAGGTGGCCACCCAGATCACCACTCTGATGCTGGAATCGGAGAAGAACACCCAGGGCGGGACACAGCCGCGCTCGTACCAGATCGCGTCCAAGACCGGTACGGCCGAGCACGGCGACGATCCGCGCAACACCCCGCCGCACGCCTGGTACATCGCCTTCGCGCCCGCGCAGAACCCGAAGATCGCGATCGCGGTGATCGTGGAGAACGGTGGCGACCGGGCGCTGGCCGCGACCGGCGGATCCGTGGCCGCGCCCATCGCGCGCGCGGTGCTGGACGCTGGGCTCGGGGGCTGAACGACATGAAAGTGCAAGGTAGACAGGGTCTCGAATGCTGAACAACGGTGCGATGATCGCGGACCGGTACCGGCTGCAGCGGCTGATCGCCACCGGCGGCATGGGCCAGGTCTGGGAAGCGTTGGACACCCGGCTGGACCGCCGGGTGGCGGTGAAGGTGCTCAAGGCGGAATTCTCCACCGATCCGACCTTCCGGCAGCGGTTCCGTACCGAGGCGCGGACCACGGCGCAGCTCAACCATCCCGGTATCGCGAGCATCTACGACTACGGCGAGACGCAGGACCCGTCCGGCGGCGAGATCGCCTATCTGGTCATGGAATACGTGCAGGGTGAACCGCTCAACGCGGTGCTCTCGCGACTCAACCGGCTCTCGGTGGCGCAGGGTCTCGACATGCTCGAGCAGACCGGCCGCGCCCTGCAGGTCGCGCACCTGGCGGGCGTCGTGCACCGGGATGTGAAGCCCGGCAACATTCTCGTGACGCCGACCGGTCAGGTGAAGATCACCGACTTCGGCATCGCCAAGGCCGTGGACGCCTCCCCGGTCACCAAGACCGGCATGGTGATGGGCACCGCCCAGTACATCGCGCCCGAGCAGGCCACCGGCGAGGACGCCACCGCCGCCTCGGACGTCTACTCGCTGGGTGTGGTCGGCTACGAGGCGCTTTCGGGCGCCCGCCCGTTCACCGGCGACGGCGCGCTGACCGTCGCGATGAAGCATGTGCGGGAGGCCCCGCCGCCGCTGCCCGCCGATCTGCCGCCGAACGTGCGGGAGCTCATCGAGATCACCATGGCCAAGGATCCGACCCAGCGCTACACCGACGGCGGCGAGTTCGCCGACGCGGTGGGGGCGGTCCGTTCGGGTCGCAGACCCACGCCGCCCGGCGGCATCCCGGTCTCGCAGTCCATGACCGGCGCCACCCGGGTGCTGCCGCCCGGGCCCACCATGATCATTCCGGGCGCCCGCGCCGATCAGGCCACCACGCGCTACCAGACCCCGTCGCAGCAGATGCGGCAGACGCCGGAGCCCCCGGCGGTCTCGACCACCGTGATGTCCGGACCTCGCACCCCGGTCGGGCCGATGACCTTCACCGGTCCGGCCCCCGACCCCGACGGCGGCCGCTTCACCGCGGGCCAGAAGGCGATGGCGGGACTGGCCTTCGGCGTGCTGATCCTCATCGCGGGCGTCGGAATCGTGGTGGCCAGCAGCAACTCTCACGAATCCACACCGCCGGCCCGCACCAGCGCGGTGGTCGCGCCACCGGTGGTCCCGCCGACCACCACGACGGTGCCGCCGACCACCACCACGCGGGAACGCCCCGTGCCCCCGCCGCCGGTGACGACCTACGATCCGCCGCCGACCACGACCCCCGAGCCGACGACGACACCGCCGCCGACCACCACCGTTCCGCCGACCACCACGACGCAACGGCCGACCACCACGTCGCGGCCGACCACCACGAGCCGCTGGCCGTGGCAGCAGCCGGGCGACTTACCATCAGTTCCAGCTGTTCCCGGCGTGAGCCCGGGCAGTGATCGCAGTCCGTTGTCGTACCCCCAGGACCCCTATTCATCCACAGTCCCGCAGCAAGGATTGCCATGACGACCCCGAAGAACCTCTCCTCCCGCTACGAGCTGGGCGAGATCATCGGGTTCGGCGGCATGTCCGAGGTGCACAAGGCCCGGGATCTGCGGCTGGGCCGGGATGTGGCGATCAAGGTGCTACGCGCCGACCTCGCCCGCGACCCCACGTTCTATCTGCGGTTCAAGCGGGAGGCGCAGAACGCGGCCGCGCTCAACCATCCGGCCATCGTGGCGGTGTACGACACCGGTGAGGCCGAGATCGACGGGGGCCCGCTGCCCTACATCGTCATGGAGTACGTGGACGGCGACACCCTGCGCGACATCGTGCGCGGCAAGGGTCCGCTGCCGCCGCGCCGCGCCATGGAAGTCATCGCGGACGTGTGTGCGGCCCTGGACTTCTCGCATCGCAACGGCATCGTGCACCGCGATATGAAGCCCGCCAACATCATGATCAACCGGGCGGGCGCGGTGAAGGTGATGGACTTCGGCATCGCCCGCGCCATCGCCGACAGCTCCAACCCGATGACCCAGACCGCCGCCGTCATCGGTACCGCCCAGTACCTCTCCCCCGAGCAGGCCCGCGGCGAGCAGGTGGACGCGCGCTCGGATGTGTACTCGGTGGGCTGTGTGCTCTACGAGATCCTCACCGGCGAGCCGCCTTTCACCGGCGACTCCCCGGTCGCGGTGGCCTATCAGCACGTCCGGGAGGATCCGCGGCTGCCGTCGCAGGTCTATCAGGGCGTGCCGCGCGAACTCGACTCGGTCATCCTGAAGGCGATGAGCAAGAACCCGGCCAACCGGTATCAGACGGCGGCCGAGATGCGCGCGGACCTGATCCGGGTGCTGGGCGGGCAGAAGCCCACCGCGCCGCTGATCATGACCGACGAGGACCGCCTCGACGACGAACTGCCGCCGCCGCGCAGCTACCGCACCGTCGAACGCCGCGACGACACCACCGAACAGGAGATCGTCCAGGCCGATCCGCGCCGGCGCACCGCCCTGATCGCCGTGCTCGCGGTGGTGGCGGTCGCCGCGGTGGCCGGGCTGCTGTTCATGCTGATCGGCCCGGGCTCGCGGCCGGATCAGGTCGCGGTGCCGGACGTGGCCAACCAGACCTATCAGGTGGCGCAGCAGAACCTGCAGAAGGCCGGGTTCAACGTCTCCATTCAGCAGAAGAACGATCCCAAGGTCGCGCAGGGCAATGTCATCTCCACCCAGCCGCTGGGTGGTTCGCGCGTCGACAAGGGCAGCACCGTCACCGTCCAGGTGTCCACGGGCCCGCAGCAGGTGCCGGTGCCGAAACTGGCCGGGCTCACCCAGCAGCAGGCCGAGCAGCAGCTGAATTCGGTGGGGCTGCGACTGAATCCCGATGTGAAGAAGCAGACGTCGAGCGTCGACGACAAGGACAAGGTCGTCGCGCAGAATCCCGACGCGGGTCAGAAGACCGACACCGACGGGCAGGTCACCATCACCCTCGGTTCCGGCCCGGACAAGGTCCGGGTGCCGGACGTGGTCGGCCAGTCCATCGATGTCGCGCAGTCGACGCTGTCGGATACCGCGGGCTTCCAGGTGACCGTCCAGGAGGTGCCGAACAACCAGCCCAAGGGCACGGTCATCGCCACCAATCCGGCCGCTGGCACCAATGCCGACAAGGGCTCGACCATCACCGTCCAGGTGTCCAGCGGCGATCAGCTGACCATGCCCGACCTGCGCGGCATGACCCCGGCGCAGGCCGTGGACATGTTGCGGCAGAAGGGCTGGAACGGTCAGGTCAGCCAGAACACCATGAGCACCCTGAACGCGGGTGAGGTCGGGCGCATCCTCGCGCAGCAGCCGACCGCGGGCTCACCGCTGGGCAAGACGGCGACGGTGACCATCACGACCGGCATCCTGTCGCTCGGCCCGAACTGATCGGGACCGGAACCTGAGAACAGGGGTCCGCGGGCATTCCCGCGGACCCCTGTTTCATGTGAAACCTTGCCCGGTCCTCGAAACCGGGTGAAACCTAAAGGCGCAGATGCCGGTTCATCGACATGGCCTCGTCCGCCAGATCGGCCAGTTCGATCACCTCGACGCCGTGCTCGCGCAGCCGCTCCACGCCCACGCAGTTGTCCACGAAGGTGCCGGGTTCCCGCCAGGCGATGACCACGCGCCGAATCCCCGCCGCCAGAATGCGATCCGTGCAGGGCGCGCGGTCCTTGCTCGCCCGCTGCGAGCAGGGTTCCAGGGTGCTGTAGAGCGTCGCGTGCCGCAGCCGCGGGTCATCGGCGGCCAGCTTGTTGAGCGCCGACTCCTCGGCGTGCACCTTGTCGTCGGTCTCCCGCGACCAGCCGTGCTCGATCTCCACACCGTCCGCGCCGACGATGACCGCGCCCACCGCGAAGGCGGTCTCGCTGTGCGGGCACAGCCGCGCCAAACCGATGGCATGCCGCATCCAGCCGCGATCACCACGCGACTCATCCGACATCGGAATCCTCCTTCGGCAGATAACGCAGCAGCGCGATATCGCCGATCCGCCCGACATCGGCCAGCTGCATGCGGTGCTGAGGGCCGCCGGGGAAGACGGCGGGCCCGAGAAAACGCGGTGCGGCCGGATCGCCGACCACGATCGGCGCGACGGCCATCCAGATCTCGTCGACCAGACCGGCCGACAGGAACGCGGTATGGATCGCTCCGCCGCCCTCCACCATGAGCCGCGCGATACCCCGCTTGCCCAGGTTGTCCAGCAGGTCCCCGAAATCCGTTGCCGCGCCCAGGGATACCACCTCGGCCAGCCCGGCCAGCCGATCGCCGAGCCGGGCGGCCCCGGAATCGGTGGTGTAGACCAGTCTTTCGCCGCCGGTGTGCCAGAACCGCAGCGCCGGATCGAGATCCCCGCCCGCGGTGACGATCACGCGCACCGGGTACTCCGGTTTGCCCGCCGCCACCCGGTGCAGGCGGCGGTCCATGCTGTTGACCAGCAGGCGCGGATTGTCGCTGCGCAGGGTGCCCGCGCCGACGAGGATGGCGTCCGACTCCGCGCGCAGGGCGTCCACTCGATCGAAATCGGCTGCGTTGGACAGCAACAGCCGATCCGGGCTCGCGTCGTCGATGTAACCGTCGATGCTGACGGCCACCGACAGCATGACGTGCGGCCTCATGACGCGGCGCCCATCATGACGCGAGGGCCGCGACCTCCGCCTCCAAGGTCTGCACCAGTCCCTCCGCCGGCCGCTCGCCGCACACGCCCAGCCAGTTGGCGAGCATGCGGTGCCCACCCTGGGTGAGCACGGATTCGGGATGGAACTGCACACCGTGGATGGGCAGATCGCGATGCCGCAGGGCCATAACGATGCCGGATTCGGTGCGGCCCAGCACCTCCAGCTCCGGCGGCATGGTCTCCTCGAGCACGGTCAGCGAGTGGTAGCGGGTGGCGGTGAACGGATCCGGCAGCCCGGCCAGCACGCCCGCACCGATGTGGAAGACCTCGCTGGTCTTGCCGTGCAACAACTCCGGGGCCCGGGTCACGGTCGCGCCGAACGCCTCACCGATGGCCTGATGTCCGAGGCAGACGCCCAGCAGCGGGGTCGCGTGCTTGGCGGCGGCGTGCACCAGCGGAATGCTCGCGCCCGCACGGTCCGGGCTGCCGGGTCCGGGGCTGATCAGAACGCCGTCGAAGTCCTGCACCACCTGGTCGACATCCGCGAGCCGATCATCGTCGTTGCGCCAGACTTCGGCATCCACACCCAACTGTCCGAGATACTGCACCAGGTTGAACACGAAGCTGTCGTAGTTGTCGACGACCAGTACACGCATGATTCGAGGGTAGTGGGCGGGCCCGGCCGCGTCGCATGCAATACCGCCGAACCGTGTCGCCACAATCGCCGCAACCCTCCCCGACGACACTTTCCCCAGGGTTGCCGGGATAATGTCTACGCAGACAGCACGCCGAAAACGAGGATGTCATGCCGAAGTCGAAGGTCCGGAAGAAGACCGATTACACGATCAACCCGGCCAGCCGCACCCCCGTGCGGGTGAAGTCGGCTGGTCCGTCGCCGATCTGGTACGTCGGCATCATGCTGGGCTTCATGCTCGCGGGGCTGGCCTGGCTGCTCGTCTACTACCTGGCCAACGAGCACATCGGGTGGATGAGCGACCTGGGCGCGTGGAACTTCCTGATCGGATTCGGCCTCATGGTCGTCGGGCTGATCATGACCATGCGCTGGCGCTAGCCGCATGGCGGCGTGTGCCTTACATCATTGTTATTCATACACACCTGTGGATGAGCCTGTGGACAACTCGAGGAGGGAGTGGGGACAGTGACCTCGTCCGATCCCTCCTCCCGACTGGCCTGGTCCACCCCCATGGGTGCGCTCGTGGTCTGCGGCATCGGCGGCGTGGTGCTGGCCGGGGCCGCCTTTCTGGCCACCGACGGTCCCGGCCGCCTGCTCATCGGGCTCGCCGCCGCGGGACTGCTGTTCCTGACCGTCATGGGTCTGCGGCAGCGGCCGCGACTGGCGGTCGAGCCCGGTGATCCGGTGCATGTCGTGGTGCGTGGACTGGCCGGGCCGCAGCGCTACACACCCGAGCAAGTCCTGCGCGTCCGCGTGGTGAACTATCGGCGACTCGGTCGCCGGATGCCCATGCTGGAAATGGATGTGGATCACCACGGGGACGAGAAACTACTGATCTTCGGCCGCTGGGATCTCGGCGCGCACCCCGAGGACGTCCTCGAGGTGCTGCGCATTCACCTGGCGCGCTAGCCCGTCAGGGTGGGCGCGGCCAGCACCGTCACCAGCACCGCGATCACCGCCACCGCCGCGACCGAAGCCCAGCCGACGTTGAGCGCGGTGCGGGTGTCGCGGATCCCCAGCCAGCGCGGCAGATAGAGAATCCCCCCGGCGGCCAATGTGCCCGCCAGCAGTCCGCCCAGGTGCGCCCAGATCGAGATGCCGGGCACCGAGAACGTGATGACCAGGTTGATCCCCAGCAGGACCGCGATCTGGGTGAGGTTCTGGCGGGTCCGCAGCATGATCACGCCGACCGCGCCGAAGATGCCGAAGATCGCGCCGGACGCGCCGGCCGAAGCCGTGAGCGGGTCCGCGAGCGCGGTCACCGCGGCCGAACCGCCGAGCAGCGAGGCCAGGTAGACAGCCACGAAACGGCCACGGCCCAGGGCGATCTCGCAGTAGGGGCCGAGCACGTAGAGCGCGAACATATTGGTCAGCAGGTGAATCGGGCCGTAATGCAGGAAACCGGAGCCGATGACGCGCACCCACTCGCCGTCCTGACCGACCGCCGCGGGCACCAGCATCCAGTCGTAGAACAGCCGCGAACGGTTGTTGTCCATCAGGCTGTGCGCCTGCAATGCCGTGATCGCGAAGACGATCACATTGATCGCGATCAGCGAGTAGGTGACATACGGCCTGGGGATCTGTGAGACCGGTGTGCCGGCCGCATTGCGGACCGGTCGAACGTCATTGCGCCCCTGCTGGACACACTCCACGCAGTGCTGTCCGACCGCGGCGGCGGTCAGACACTCCGGGCAGGACGGACGCCCGCACCGGGTGCAGGCCAGACCGGTGGGCCGGTCGGGGTGGCGGTAGCAGGCCGGGGCGGGCGGCTGGGGTTGCATGTGAATTCTCTTCGGCTCTGGCCGGATTCAGGAGAGGGTGATGCTGTTGATCACGATCTCGTCGTTGGGCCGGTCGTTGCGGTCGGTGGAGGTGGCGGCGATGGCGTCGACCACCTTGCGCGAGTCCGGGTCGAGGACCTCGCCGAAGATGGTGTGCTTGCGGTTGAGGTGCGGGGTCGGGCCCACGGTGATGAAGAACTGGGAGCCGTTGGTGCCCGGCCCGGCATTGGCCATGGCCAGCAGGTAGCCGCGATCGAAGCGCAGTTCCGGGTGGAACTCGTCCTTGAATTCGTAGCCGGGGCCACCGCGTCCGGTGCCGGTCGGGTCCCCGCCCTGCAGCATGAAGCCCTCGATCACGCGGTGGAAGATCGCCCCGTCGTAGAACGGGCCGGAGTCGGTGCCCGACGCGTTCTTGGTGGTGTAGGGCGCGGACCCGTCGGCCAGGCCGACGAAATTGCGGACCGTGGCGGGGGCGTGGTTACCGAAGAGCGAGATCTTGATGTCGCCGAGGTTGGTGTGCAGGGTGGCGACGGCGGTCTGATTCGGTGAGGTCACGCCGCCAAGCCTAGGCGCAGGGCCGAATGTCCCTCGGAATCGGCACACGTGAAGCCAGCAAATTCGGCCCAAGATGTGATTCCCTGCCCGAATTCGGGCACAGAAGTGGCGGAAATGGTCGCGGCATGGCAAGTTCGGTCGAGTGAATGACGGGGTTCCGGCCGATCTGGTCCGCCATGTGGCGGCCTCCACCGGCCTGCCGCCCGCCGTCGCGGCCCGCGTGGTCGCCGACGTCGTCGGATACTTCGACGAGACCGCCGAACAGTTCGTGCGCCGCAGACATGCCGAACTACAGGGTCGCCAGCTCCGCAATGCCGAGATCTGGCAGCGCCTGGCCGACGAGCTCGCGCAGCGCCCGGTGGCCGCCCCCGAATTCACCGAACGCCAGCTGCGTCGCCTCGTCTACGGGTAGGAGTCCGTCCCGCAATGTGTGGAATCGTCGGTTACATCGGGCATCGTGAGGCCGTCCCGGTCCTGCTGGAGGGCCTGCACCGGCTCGAGTACCGGGGCTACGACTCCGCGGGCCTGGCCGTGCCGCACCGCGGCCGCCTGCGCGTCACCAAGACCCAGGGCCGAGTCCAGGACCTGCGCGACAAGGTGGACGGCGAGGGCGCCCGGCTCAAGGGCAATGTCGGCATCGCGCACACCCGCTGGGCCACCCACGGCGAACCCTCCGACGCCAACGCGCACCCGCATCTGGACGGTTCGGGCCGGATCGCCGTGGTGCACAACGGAATCGTGGAGAACGCCGAGGAACTGCGCGCCGCACTGACCGCCGAGGGCGTGGAATTCCTCTCCGACACCGACACCGAGGCCATCGCGCACCTGGTCGCCGCCGCCCTCGACGACACCGACACCCTGGAGGACGCCGTCCGCACCGCGCTGCGCCGGGTGCAGGGCACCTTCGGCCTGCTGGTGCTGGACGCCCGCCGCCCCGACGAGCTGGTGGTGGCCCGCAACGGCTCCCCCATCGTGCTCGGCGTCGGCGACGGCGAGATGTTCGTGGCCTCCGACGTGGCCGCCCTGGTGCATCACACCCAGCGCGTGGTGTTCCTCGACGACGGTGAGCTGGCGACCGTGCGGGCGGGCGAATTCCGCACCAGCACACTGGGTCTCGAGGCGCGCCGCACCGACAAGATCCCCACCACCATCGATATGGCGGCCGAGGACTACGCGCTGGGCGGGTACCCCGACTTCATGCGCAAAGAAATGGCCGAACAGCCCGACGCCGTGCGCCGGGCGCTCCGCGGTCGCCTCGACGAACGATTCGCCACCGCCGTGCTGGGCGGGCTCAATATGGACGCGCGCGAACTGCGCGGCATCAGCAAGGTGGTGTTCCTGGGCTGCGGCTCGGCCTACTACGCGGGCCAGCTGGGCGCGCAGCTGGTCGAGGAGCTGGCCCGGATTCCGGCCACCGCCGAACCCGCCTCGGAGTTCCGCTACCGCAATCCGGTGGTGGACCCGGACGCCCTCTACATCGCCATCAGCCAGTCCGGCGAGACCCTGGATACCCTTGCGGCCGTTCAGGAATTGCAGCGCAAGGGCGGCCGGGTGATCGGCGCGGTGAACGTTGTCGGCAGCGCCATCGCCCGCGAATGCGGCGCGGGCGTGTTCCTGCACGCGGGCCCCGAGGTGTCGGTGGCCTCCACCAAGGCGCTCACCAATATGACGGTCTCCTTCGCCATGCTGGCGCTGCTGCTGGGCCGGGTGCGGGACCTGTCCGCGGCGGGCGGCGAGCGCATCGTGAACGGACTGCGCGCACTGCCCGACGCCATCGACGCGGTGCTCGCCGCCGAGGACGTGATCGCCGATATCGCCACCCGATATGCCAAGGCGCGCAGCATGTTCTTCATCGGCCGGGTGCGCGCCTGGCCGGTGGCCCGCGAGGGTGCGCAGAAGCTCAAGGAGATCTCCTACATCCACGCCGAGGCGTACCAGGGTTCCGAGCTCAAGCACGGCCCGCTGGCGCTGATCGATCCGGACATGCCGAGCATCGTGCTGGTGCCGGAGGACGAGTTGCTGGCCAAGAACATCACCACCATCGAGCAGATCAAGGCGCGCGGTGGGCCGGTCATCGCGGTGACCAACACCGATCTGCCGGATGGGTTGGCGGACGCGGTGATTCGCGTTCCGGCGGTCTGCGCGGAACTGGATCCGATCATCCTGACGATCCCGCTCCAGCTGCTGGCCTATCACACGGCGCTGGCATTGGGCCGCGACATCGACAAGCCGCGCAACCTGGCCAAGAGCGTTACCGTCGAGTAGCCGCTCACCGCCCCCCATCCGTGCACGAATTCCATTGCTGTGCCAGCATGGTCGGATGGAGCTGGGGAGCGTTCGTAACAAGGTCATCGTGGCCGCCCTTTTCGCGATTGCGGGCGGCGTCATCGCGTTCTTCGTGAGCAAGCGCCCGCAGCCGCCGGCACCGGCCGCGGAGCCGCCGCGCCTGGGTTATTCGCGCAACGGCTCCGCGCCGACACCGGATCTGGTCACGCACTGACCATCAGCGACTGACGGACCGCTTGTATTGCTTCAACGCGAGCGGCACGAAGATCGCCAGGATCACGACGATCCACAGGAAGGTCGTCGCGACCGGATGCTGCATGGGAAACACGTCCTGGGCCGGGCCCATCGGACTGGTGTTGCCGAACAGGTCGCGGGTCGCCTGCGTCACCGCCGACACCGGATTCCATTCCGCCACAACGCGGAGCACGGTGGGCAGATTCTGCGAGGGCACGAACGTATTGGCGATGAACGTCAGCGGGAAGATCACCATGAAGTTCGCGTTGTTGTACACCTCCGGCGCGCGCACCAGCAGCCCGATCACCGCCAGGATCCACGACACCGCGTACGCGAACAGCAGCAGCAGGACATAGGCGAGCACGGCGTCGAAGAACGAGCCGCGAATGCGCCAGCCCACCACCAGCCCGGTCAGCGACATCACCACCAGGCTCACCACGTTCATCACCATGTCGGCCACGGTGCGCCCGATGAGCACCGCGGACGGGGCCATGGGCAGTGAGCGGAAACGGTCGATGATGCCCTTCTGCATGTCCTCGGCCAGGCTCAAACCGGTGTAGGTCGCGCCGAACACCACGGTCTGGGCGAAGATGCCCGCGATCAGGAATTCGCGATAGGACGTCCCCTGCAAGGTGATCGCCGAACCGAAGACGTAGGCGAACAACAGCACGAACATGATCGGCGACAGCGTGGAGAACACCAGCACGTCCGGCACGCGCCGAATCTTGATCACATTGCGTTTGGTGATGGTGATGCTGTCGGTCACCACCATGGCGAGTCGCTGTGCGACCGAGGGCCTTTCGGCGACCGCGAGTCCGGCGCTCATCGGGCCCCACCCCCGACCTTCTCGTCGGAATCCCGGTTGCCGTTGATCAGATCCTCGGCCTCGTGCCCGGTGAGGGTCAGGAACACGTCGTCCAGCGAGGGCCTGCGCAGACCCACGTCGTGGATCTTCACCTCGTGCTTGGCCAGCTCTCCGATGGCGTCGACCAACGCCTGCGAGCCGTCCTCGACGGGCACGATGATGCGCCGCATGCCCGGTTCGAGCCGAATCTCCCCGTGCGCCAACCCTTCCAGCGCCTGCCGGGCGAGGGCGAGATTGTCGGCATGATCGACGATCAGCTCGATGCGGTCGCCGCCCACCATCGCCTTGAGTTCGTCGGAGGTGCCCTCGGCGATGACGTGGCCGTGGTCGATGACCGCGATGGAATCGGCCAGCCGATCGGCCTCCTCCAGGTACTGGGTGGTCAGCAGCAGCGTGGTGCCGCCCGCCACCAGTTCCTCGATCACGTCCCAGAGATCCAGGCGCGCACGGGGATCCAGCCCCGTGGTGGGTTCGTCCAGGAACAGCACCGGCGGATTGGCGACCAGTGCGCCCGCCAGGTCGAGGCGGCGGCGCATGCCGCCGGAGTAGCCCTTGACCGGCCGGTCGGCGGCGTCGGCGAGGCGGAAGCGGTCCAGCAGTTCCCGGGCGCGGTCCTTACTGCGTTGCACACCCATGTGATACAGCCGCCCGACCATCTCGAGATTCTCGAAGCCGGTGAGGTATTCATCGACCGCCGCGTACTGGCCCGAGGTGCCGATGCGGGAACGCAGCAGCTGCGGATCCTTCAAAACGTCCACCCCGGCCACGGTGGCCCGCCCGGCGTCCGGGACCAGCAGGGTGGTGAGCACCCGCACCGCGGTGGTCTTGCCGGCGCCGTTGGGGCCGAGCAGGGCGGTGACGGTGCCTTCGGGGACGGACAGGTCCAGGCCGTCGAGTGCGACCAGTTGGCCGTACTTCTTGACCAGACCCTCGGCGACAATGGCGTCGGGCATTGATTCTCCTGACTACACGCTGGCTTTGAACTGCGCAGATGAGGTCGAACAGGACCAAACGCTCCCGGCCAGTATGGCGCGGCGCAAAAGTGGCCGCATCCCATCGGTGCTCCGGCGGTGCTCGGGGTTGCCGGGATGGGATGCGGCCAATTCGATGATCCGCCCGGCCACCGGCGTCGATCGCGAGTAGTGCGCTACTCGAATCGAATTCGACGAAGGACGCAATTCGGTCACGATCGCATCGTGCCACTCGGGTACGACACTTTTTCCTCGAAAAAATCTTGGAACGCGGTGCCCCGATAGCTACACAATCCCCATTCGTCGCGTAGGATCGTTCCCGTCGGCCCCTCCCCCCCGGGCCGACCTAACGCGGGCCTCGGCTAACTCCCCCCCTTCGCCGAGGCCCGCCCCTATGTCCGGGGTAGGTTCCGCCGCGGCCCGGACCGCGATTGCATCCGCATTTACACCAGTGGACGAATCACATTGCGGCGCAGCACATGACCGTGCAATCGGTTGATGCCCTTGACCCGCACCGTGGCCAGATGCCGCAGCGTGAATTGCGGGTTCTCGCCGATCTCCTCGGCCACCCCGTCATCGACCAGAACGGTGCCCGGGCGGGCCACACCGGTGAGCCGCGCGGCGGTGTTCACCACCGAGCCGTAGAGGTCGCCGAAACGTTGCAGCACCTCGCCGTAGGCCAATCCGACCCGCAATTCCTGGGTCACACCGTGCGAGGCGATGGCGGCCTCCTGCACCGCGAGCGCGATCCGCGCGCCGTCATCGGCGCTGCGGGCGGCGAACATGACTTCGTCGCCGACGTTCTTGATCACCCAGCCGCCGTGCGCCACGATCGCATTGCTGGTGGCCGTCTCGAACGCCTCCAGCAGCGCCGAGAGCTCATCGGCCTCCAGGTGCCGGGTCAGGCGGGTGTAGCCGACCATATCGGCGAAGCCGACGGCCAGCTCCCGCAGCGTGTCCCCCGCCTCCGCACCGTCCAGCGAGCGGGCCAGGGCGGCGTCCAGATGGCGGCGGAAGGCGTAGCGCTGCAACGTCTCGAACTCGGTGACCACCTCGTCGGTGGCGATGCGGGTCGCCTCGCGGGGGTCGACATCCGGATCGTCGCCGGTGATGGTGGCGATCCGGTCCAGGATCTCCTCGACCACCAGGTCCACCTGCCATTCGGCCAGCCGCGCCATGGACCGGCCGAGCGTGCGCGCCGCGGTGGTCTGGCGGTGCAGGTCGGCGGTGGCGAGCACGTGCAGTTTGGCGAAGGTCTTGGCGGCCTCGATATCGGATTCGCTGTATTCGACCGCGTTGTCGTCCGGATCGGCCGGGAAGCCGAGCGCCACCCACAGCCGACGTGTCATGGCATTGGGCAGCCCGGTCAATTCCGACACCTGGCGGCGATCGTATTTCCGTTCCCCGCCGAGCAGGTACGGCTCCACCACGGACTGCACCAGTTCGTTGAACTCAGCGGACGACATCCCTCGACCTTACGACGTGGATCCGACCGGAAACCGCCGCTTGTTCCGTGTCACAGTCCCGAACTTTCCGGTCGGTTTCACCGGTGTCGCCGGGCCGGTTTCACCGGTGTGACGGCGTGAAACCGCGGTGATACCGCCGTGAATCCGCGCCCGCGCACTCTTCTCTCAGCGGCGGCCACCACGGCCGCGAACCAGAGGGAGACACCATGAACACCCACCCTCGCCCACCGGCGATCACGGTGACCGGACTGCGCAAGTCCTACGGCGACCACCACGTGCTGGACGGCATCGATCTGACCGTCGAGACCGGAACGGTCTTCTCGCTGCTCGGACCCAACGGCGCGGGCAAGACCACCACCGTGCAGATCCTGTCCACCCTCATCGGCGCGGACGCCGGCGAACTGCGGGTGGCCGGGCACGACGTGCGCACCGAACCCGACGCGGTGCGCGCCGCCATCGGGCTCACCGGACAATTCGCGGCGGTCGACAATCTGCTCACCGGCGAGGAGAACCTCGCCATGATGGCGACCCTGCACCACCTCGGCCGGGCCGAGCGCAAACGCCGGACCGCCACGCTCATCGAACAATTCGACCTGGTCGACGCGGCGCGCAAGCCCGCCTCCACCTACTCCGGCGGCATGCGGCGGCGACTGGACATCGCCATGGGATTGATGGGCAGCCCGCAGGTGCTCTTCCTCGACGAACCCACCACCGGCCTGGACCCGCGCAGCCGCCGCGCCGTCTGGCGACTGGTGCGCGAACTGGTCGCGGGCGGCACCACCGTCTTCCTCACCACCCAGTACCTGGAGGAGGCCGATCAGCTGGCCGATCGCATCGCACTGCTGGACGGCGGCAAGGTGGTCGCCCAGGGCACCCCCGAGGAGCTCAAGCGACTGGTGCCCGGCGGGCACGTGAACCTGCGCTTCACCGACCCGCGCGCCCTCGACGCCGCGGCCCGGCTGCTCGGCGCGACCACCCGCGACGACGACGAACTGACCCTCCAGGTCGCCAGCGACGGCGGCGTCGACTCGCTGCACACCCTGCTCGACCGGCTCTCGGCCGCAGGTCTGCGCGCGGCCGAATTGTCCATCCACACACCCGATCTCGACGATGTCTTCCTCGCCCTCACCGGCCAGCCCAAGGAGTCCGTGCGATGAGCACCACCACCATCCAGAACGCCGTCACCGATTCCGCCATGATGGTGCGGCGCAGCCTCAAGCACATCCTGCGCTACCCGTCGATGACCGTGCCGCTGGTCATCGGGCCCATCGTGTTCCTGCTGCTGTTCGTCTATGTCTTCGGCGGCACCCTGGGCGCGGGTCTCGGAAGTTCCGGCGGGCGCGGCGATTACGTCAACTATGTGACCCCGGGCGTGCTGCTGCTGGCCGTGGTCAGCGCGGCGACCGCCACCGCGGTGGCCGTATGCACCGACATGACCCAGGGCATCGTGTCCCGGTTCCGGTCCATGTCGATCTTCCGGCCCTCGCTGCTGGCCGGGCATGTGGTCGGCAGCATGGTGCAGACGTTCATCAGCGTCGCCGCGGTGCTCGGTGTCGCCTTCGCGGTCGGCTTCCGGCCCGGCGCGAGTCCGCTCGAATGGCTCGCCGCAGCAGGCGTTCTCGTCCTGCTGACGCTGGCGGTCACCTGGATCGCCGTGATCATGGGCCTGGTCAGCGAGAACGTGGAGATGGCCTCCAACCTGCCCATGCTGCTGATGATCCTGCCCTTCTTCGGCAGCGGTTTCGTGCCCACCGATTCCATGCCCGCCTGGCTGGGCTGGATCGCCCGCAACCAGCCCTTCACCCCGGTGATGGAGACCCTGCGCGGCCTGATGCTGGGCCACCCGGTCGGCCACCAGGCGCTGCTCGCCGTCGCCTGGTGCCTGGGCATCGCGGCCGCCGCGTTCTGGGGCGCGACCGCACTGCTCAAGCGGGAACCGGGCCGGTAATCCGCTCTCGAACGCGCAGTAGTTCCAGCGCGACAGCCCGCAATTCCGTCACCTCCAGGGCGGCATAGCTCGAGCGAGACTCGAGATATGCCGCCCTGTCGGCGTTTTCGGCGGCTTCCCGGGCGGCGGCCGCGGACATGGTCGGATGGATCTGGTGCGGCGGATCGAACCGTTCCGCCAACGCGGTCAGCCGGGCGCCGGAAACAGCCTGTCCCCCGGCCAGATCCAGGGCCGCCAGCGCCGAAAGCACCGCGCCGCAGGCCGTCAGCTCGGCCAGATGCCCCGATGGCTGGTCGGAAGGCCGCCGCAGCAGAGCGATCGCCTCACCGGTCAGCTCGGCGGCGAGGTCGGCGACCAGATCCGGCCGGGCATGCCGGGCATGCGCCACCACCGCCGCGGCCCGGCCCTCCAGCGACCACACCCGCACGCCGCGCGGATCCGCCTGCTGGAACGGATTGTCCGGACTGGACACCGATTTCACGATCTCCCGCCAGCGCCACAGGCCGTCCTCGATCTCACCGCGGGCCAGCCGCAGCTCGGCGTGCGCCACCGGCGCGTAGGGCTGCGCGAACGGGTCGGCCCGGTCCGGCACCTGGGCCAGCCAGTTCTGCGCACCGTCCAGATCGCCGAGTTGCAGGGCGGTCAGGGCGGCGGCGACCACCAGATCACCGAGATCCGGGCGCGGCCCCAGCCCGTCCATCTGACGCAGCGCGGCCACCAATTCGGCGCGCGCCTGCTCCGGACGTTCGGACAGCAGGGCCAGATGTCCGATGCGGCAGCGGGCTTGGAAGTTCAGCCAGCCACCCGGCATCGGGTCCAGGGCGATGCGCATGCGCTCGGCGGCCGTGAGGGCCGCGCCCCGATCCCCGAACTGTTCGGCGCGCACGCTCACCAGCAGCTCGCCCAGGGCCGCGAGCAGCGGGCGATCGCTGTCGCACAGACGATTCAGCGGCTCCGGGTCCGGACCGAGCAGTTCCGGCGCGGCCAGGAACACCGCGGCGAGGGCTCGCACCGGAGTGTCGGGCGGTGCGTCGGGCAGCTTGCGCAGCGCCAGCAGAGACCGCGCGTCGAGGCGGCCTTGGACCGCGGCGTGCACCGCGCCGACGACGGCGGCCGTCCGGGCCGCCTCCACGAATGCCGGTTCCGGCCGGAAACGCGAGAGCAGCCAGGCGCATTCGGCCGCGAAGTCCCCGACGCGGGCGTACTGCGCACCCACGAACCAGTAGGAGCCGAGCACCGACCACACCCCGGCCACCGCCGGGAGGTCGGCGCGCTCCAGCCCGAGGGCCAGGGCGCGTACCAGATTGTCCTGTTCGGCCTGGACGATCGTCGTCTCGGCCAGCTCGCCGAAGGCACGCGGGGTACGGGTGAGACCGAAATCCCGCGCCCAGGCCAGGAATTCCCGCAGCGCGTACTCCTCCTCGCCCTCTTCGACACGCTGCGCGGTCGCGAATTCCCGCACGGTTTCCAGCATTCGGAAGCGGGTGCCGGAATCGGATTCGGTCACCTGGATCAGGGACTGGTCGGCCAGCGCCGTGAGCGCGTCCAGGGTGTCGACGAGATCGCCTGCCAACAGCCGGTTTCCGGATTCGGCGGTGAAGCCGCCGGGGAAGATCGACAGCAGTCGCATGGCCGCGCGGCCGGGCTCGTCGAGCAGATTCCAACTCCAGTCCACCACCGCCCGCAGCGTCCGATGCCGGGCCGGTGCGTCGCGGGAACCGCCGCGCAGCAAGGTGAATCGGTCGGCCAGCCGCCGCGACATCTCGTCCACCGACATCACCCGCACCCGTGCCGCCGCCAGCTCCAGCGCCAGGGGCAGACCGTCGAGCGCGGCGCATAGGGCCGCGACCGGCCCGAGCGGCAATTCGATATCCGGTCGCACCGCGCGGGCCCGCTGGGCGAACAGTTCCGCCGCCGTTTCCGAGACGAGCGTCGGAAGCTGATGCACCGCTTCGGCACTCACGCCGAGCGGCGCGCGACTGGTGACCAGTACCCGCAGGTCACGGGTCAGCGACACCAGGGCGCTGGCCAGGTCGGCCGCACCGTCGAGCACCTGTTCGCAGTTGTCGAGGATGAGCAGTGCACCCGCGCCCAGCGTGCGGGCGATTCCGGCCACCGCCGTGCCGCCGCCCGGCGCGACCTCTCCCGCGCCGACCGCGGCGGCCACCGCCGCGACCACCGCGCGGTCATCGGTGAGGGCGGCGAGTTCCACCAGGAACACCGACCGCTGTTCGGCGGCCGCGCCCACCGCGTGCGCCAGCCGGGTCTTGCCCAGTCCGCCGGGGCCGACGATGGACACCACCCGATGCCCGTGCAGCAGTGCGGTCACCGCGGCGAGATCGCGTTCCCGGCCCACCAGCGGATTCGGATCGTGCCGGATGCCTTGGCGCACCGCGGGTTCGCCGGCGCGCAGCAGTTGCCGGTGGATGGATTTCAAGGTCTCGCCGGGATCCGTACCGAGGTTGTCGCGCAGCAGGCGGCGGTAGCGGTCGTACCGGGCCAACGCGGCGGCGGGTCCCGAGGTATCGGCCTCGGCGCGCAGCAGTTCGGCCAGCACCTCCTCATTGCGGGGTGCGCGTTCGGCGATCTCGAGCAGTGGCCCGAGGGCCTCGGCGTAGCGGCCGGACCGGGCCAGGCTCAGCGCCCGGACGGTGGCCAGGGCGCGATGGGCGGGCACCCGGGCGGCCCGCAACGCGGCGATCGGGTCCGCGGTATCACGTAGTTCGTCGATTTCGCCGTTCCACAACGCCAGCCCGGCCTCGGCCTGTGCCAGCGCCGCCGCCAGATCGCCCGCGCGGGCATGTCTTTCGGCCGCGGCCGCGTGGATCTCCAAGGCCGCCGTGTCCACCTCGTCCGGCTCCAGGGCGAGCCGGTAACCGGTGGGGGTGCTGGCGATGAGCTCCGCGCCCAGTTGCGCCCGCGTCCGCGAAACCAGCACCTGCAAGGCCTTGGCCGGATTGTCCGGCAGCGCGTCCGCCCACACTCCGTCGACGAGTCCGGCGGCGCTGCTGCCGCCCCGCAGGTCCGCCGCCAGCACCGCCAGCAGGGCTCGTACGCGCGGCCCGGTGATCTCCTGTCCGCGCAGCGAAACACTCGGAAGCAGGGCGAGCTGGATGGTCACGCCATCACCGTAATGGTGCGCGAACGGTGCGCCTACCCGTCATCGGAGGACGAGATCGGCGCACCGTCAGGGGTTTTCAGCGGGTGGTGACCTCGTGCCAGAGGTCGGCGTCGTTGCGCTGACGCAGCTTGCTGATCCCGAACACCACGGCGGCCACGACAACGATCGTGAGAAGGAATTTCATGCTTCCCACCCTACGTGGCGGAGTCTTGACGAACAAACATAGGACTCCTATGGTTCATGGCATGACGATCCCCGCCCCCGCCGGATACACCTACGACAGCGCGGAACTCGCGCCCTCGCCCCTCTCGCTCGACGACCTCGCCGAACTCCAGCGCTCGCTGCTGTGGAGCCCCGACGATGCCGCCGCCCTGCGCCGCGCCGGGGAAATCCTTGTGCCGCAGACCGATCGGATCCTCGACGTCTGGTACGGATTCGTCGGCGCGAACAGCCATCTGGTCGCCACCTTCGCCGGAGCCGACGGACAGCCCGATCCGGCCTACCTGGCCGCCGTGCGCGCCCGGTTCGGGCAGTGGATCGCGGACGTGTGCACCCGCGAGTACGACGCGAATTGGCTGGCCTACCAAGAGGAGATCGCGCGGCGGCACCACACCTCCGGCAAGAACCGCACCGACGGGGTGGACTCCCCCGCCACCCACATCCCGCTGCGGCACCTGCTCGCGCTCATCGTCCCGATCACCGTCACCATCCGCGACTTCCTCGCCGCCACCGGCGCACCCGCGTCCGAGGTCGACGTCATGTATCACGCCTGGTTCAAGGCGATCACCCTGTCGGCGACACTCTGGGCCAGGCCGTACAGTCCTGACCTGTGGTGAACGCGGGAGACGGCGAAGTATCGGAGAAGGTGGTCGCGGCGCTGGACCGGATCGCCCGCGGCGTCCGCGCCCACCGCCAGGCCATCGCCTCCCGCACCGGCCTCACTCCCCTGCAACTGGAACTGCTGCGGACCCTCGCCGAGGGTCCGCCGCCGGAACCCCTCACCGGCCTGCTGGCCACCGAACTCGGCGTCAGCCAGCCCACGGTGTCGGATTCGCTGCTGGCCCTGGAACGCAAGGGTCACGTCGCCCGGCAGCCCGCGCCGGGCGATCGGCGGCGCAGCGCCATCGTCCTCACCGGTGCGGGCGCCGAACTGGCCGCCGAGATCCGGTCCGCGGACGAGGTGCTGCGGGCCTGTGTCGCGGAACTGCCCAGCGCCGACCAGGATCGAACGCTCGCGACACTGCTCGACCTCATCGGCGGTCTCCTGCACGCCGGTGTGGTGCAGGTGGCCCGCACCTGCACCACCTGCCGGTTCTATCGGCCGGGTGCGTCCGGCACCGCCCACTGCGAACTCCTGCGTCAGCCACTCCCCCCGCGCGACCTCCGCGTCAACTGCCCCGAACACCAACCGGCGGCCGACTGAGCACGGGGTTTGACCTGGGCCAACTCCGACATGTACCTTCGTGCAGGTCCGGGGCCTTAGCTCAATTGGCAGAGCACTGCCTTTGCAAGGCAGGGGTTAGGGGTTCGATTCCCCTAGGCTCCACAATGAAAACCGCAGGTTGATACACAGCCTGCGGTTTTTTTCATGCCCGGAATGCCTTCCTTGATCTTGCGACCGGATCCGGGCAACAAAAAAGCCCCCCGGAATTCCGAGAGGCGTTTTCGATCTATTGGGTGGGCCTAGGAGGACTTGAACCTCCGACCTCTTCGTTATCAGCGAAGCGCTCTAACCGCCTGAGCTATAGGCCCTAGTGGGTGTTCGAAGTTGTGTAACTCGAACGAGGCAGAAGATTACCGTACCCAACCGTTGATAACCAAAACGGCCGGTCAGCGACCTGCTGAGGCAGACCGGACCGGCCGTCGAGGCGGATCGAAACAGCGGTTTCTAGTCGGGGTCGGCCAGGGTCACCTGGATGCCGCCGACCAGATCGGTGCACTGGTTGTAGACGAAGACGCCGACGGTCGACAACGCGGTCAGCAGGACCACATTGATCAGGCCGATGACGCCCGCGTAGCCGAAGACCGCGCCCGCGTCGATGAGCGACGAGGAGCTGTCCGAGCTGGAATCGGTGAAGGTGGAGACGGTGGAGTTCAAGCGCTCCCACACGCCCATGCCCTCGAGCACCAGGTACAGCAGGCCGACCGCCAGCATCCACACGAAGAACATGGCCACGCTGATCACCAGCGAGACCTTCAGCGTGGACCACGGATCGATGTGGCGCAGCTGCACGGTGGCGCGCAGCGGCTCACCGGTGGCCGCCGCCTGCGCGACCGCCGCGGGGGCGGACGGCGAGACCGGACCGGCCGGCGCGATCGGCTCCGGCGGCGGCAACGGGTGCCGCAGCTCGGACAGATCGGGCAGATCTTTGACCAGTTCCGGGCGGGCGATGCTGCGGGTCGGTCCGTCGATGCCGACGGACTTCACCATGGCCGCCTCCTTGCGGGCCGCCTTGGCCGCCAGGTCCGCGGTGGTGCGGGCATTGGAGACGCCCGCGTTCAGGCCACCGCCGGAGAGGCCGCCGCCGCTGCCCTTGAGGCTGCCGGTGCTGCCCGGGGTCGGGGCCTGGCCCGGCCGGTACAGGTTGGACTGCGGCTCCCGCTGCGGCAGCTGCGACCAACCCTCCTGGAACGGCGAACCGCCCTGGGCGTCCGCGGATTCCGACGTGGCGGCTGCCGAATTGTTACCTTCCGGCCCGAAATCATCGGACTGGTCCGACAATTCGGGAGATTGCGGCGCACCGCCATCGATCCCGCCGGTGCGCGGAATTGGCCGCGGCGGAATCGGGGACGGGGCGATTCTCTCGGTCACGCCATTGGCATGACCGCGCTGGTCATTCGGCTGATTCGTGGTCAATGGTGAATCCTTCGATCCGTTTGTGCCGCCGCTGCTGTGGTGAAACTACTGCTTCGCCGAACCGCTGGTGTCATCTTCGGCAACCTGGTCGGGCTCATCCGCGTTCCGAGCGATCGCGAGCAAAATATCGCCCTCGCCCAGGTTCATCAACCGCACACCCTTGGTTTGGCGACCGGCCTTGCGAACCTGGTGCGCCAGCGTGCGAATGACGCCACCGCCCGAGGTGATGGCATACAGCTCATCCTCGTCGTTGACGATGAGCGCACCGACAAGACTGCCACGCTTCTCGTCGTACTGGATCGTCAGCACACCCTTGCCGCCGCGACCCTGAGCCGTGTACTCGTCGATGGCCGTGCGCTTGGAGTACCCACCCGCGGTCGCGACAAGCAGATAGATGCCTTCTTCGTCGCGAACCACATTGAGCGACAACAGTTCATCGTCGGCATTGAAGCGCATGCCCTGCACGCCGGAGGTGGCGCGGCCCATCGGGCGCAGCACCTCGTCATTGGCGGAGAAGCGGATGGACTGGCCGTGCGCGGAGACGAGCAGCAGATCGTCCTCGGCCGAACACAGTGCCGCACCGACCAATTCGTCCTCATCGCGCAGATTGACCGCCACGATGCCGCCGGTGCGGTTGGAGTCGAAATCGGTCAGCTTGGACTTCTTGACCAGGCCCTTGCGGGTGGCCAGCACCAGGTAGGGCGCATCCTCGTAGGACTTGATCTGGATGACCTGGGCGATCTTCTCGTCCGGCTGGAAGGCCAGCAGGTTGGCCACGTGCTGACCGCGCGCGGTGCGGTTGGCCTCCGGCAGCTCGTACGCCTTGGCCCGGTACACCCGGCCCTTGTTGGTGAAGAACAGCAGCCAGTCGTGGGTCGAGGTGATGAAGAAGTGCTTGACGATGTCGTCCTGCTTGAGACCCGCGCCCTGCACGCCCTTGCCGCCGCGCTTCTGCGAACGGTAGAGGTCGGTCTTGGTGCGCTTGGCGTAGCCGGTCTCGGTGATCGTCACGACCACGTCCTCGCGGGCGATCAGATCCTCGTCCTGCACGTCGCCGTCGGCCGCGATGATCTTGGTGCGGCGCTCGTCGCCGTACTTGTCGACGATCTCGGCCAATTCGTCACGGACGATGGCGCGCTGCCGCTCCGGCTTGGCCAGAATGTCGTTCAAATCCGCGATCTCGGCCTCGATCTTGGCCAACTCGTCGAGGATCTTCTGCCGCTCCAGGGCCGAGAGGCGACGCAGCTGCATGTCGAGGATGGCGGTCGCCTGGATCTCGTCGATCTCCAGCAACTGCATCAGGCCGGTGCGCGCGGTCTCGGTGTCGGCCGAACGGCGGATCAACGCGATCACGGCATCCAGCTGATCGAGCGCCTTCACCAAGCCGCGCAGGATGTGGGCCCGCTCCTCGGCCTTGCGCAGCAGGTAGCGGGTACGCCGGACGATGACTTCCAACTGGTGATTCACATACAGCCGGATCATCTGATCCAGGCGCAGCGTCCGCGGCACCTTGTCGACGATCGAGAGCATGTTGCAGCCGAAGGACGTCTGCAGCTGGGTGTGCTTGTAGAGGTTGTTCAGCACGACCTTGGCGATGGCGTCGCGCTTCACCGTCACGACGATGCGCAGACCCACGCGGTCCGAGGACTCGTCGTGGATGTCGGAGACGCCCGCGATCTTGCCGTCCTTGACCTGCTCGGCGATCGCGTTGATGAAGTTGTCCGTATTGACCTGGTACGGCAGCTCGGTGATGACAATCGTGGTGCGACCCCGGTTGTCCTCTTCGATCTCCACCACACCGCGCATGCGGACCGAACCGCGACCGGTGGTGTAGGCGTCGATGATGCCCTGGGTGCCCACGATGAGGCCCGCGGTCGGGAAGTCCGGGCCCTTCACGCGCTCGATGCACGCGGCGAGGGTGGTCTCCTCGTCGGCGTCGTGATTGTCCAGCGCCCAGTAGATGGCCTCGGCCAGCTCGTTCAGGTTGTGCGGCGGGATATTCGTCGCCATACCGACGGCAATACCGTTGGAGCCGTTCATGAGCAGGGCGGGCACCCGGCTCGGCAGAACGGTCGGCTCCTGCGTCTTACCGTCGTAGTTCGGGATGAAATCGACCGTCTCGTGGTCGATCTCGCGCAGCATCTCCATCGCCAGCGGCGTCAGACGGCACTCCGTGTAACGCATGGCGGCCGCGCCGTCATTACCGCGCGAACCGAAGTTGCCCTGACCGTCGACCAGCGGGTAGCGCAGCGCCCACGGCTGCGCCATGCGCACCAAGGTGTCGTAGATCGCGGTGTCACCATGCGGGTGGTAGTTACCCATGGTGTCGGCGACGGGGCGCGCGGACTTCACGTAGCCGCGGTCCGGGCGGTAGCCGTTGTCGTACATCGCGTACAGGATTCGCCGGTGCACCGGCTTCAGGCCGTCGCGCACCTCGGGCAGCGCGCGGCCCACGATCACGCTCATCGCGTAATCGATGTAGGAGTTCTGCATCTCCTGCTGGATGTCGACCGGCTCGATGCGGTCGCCACCCGAAGGCGGAAGCGAAGTCTCAGTCATAGATAGGTCTCCGTCAGAAGTAGTGGGTGGTCCTCGCGGCGCGCAGCGAAGGCCCGAAAGGGCCTCCGCCGTCGCGAATTACACGTCGAGGAACCGGACGTCCTTGGCGTTCCGAGTGATGAAGCTGCGCCGAGCCTCCACGTCCTCACCCATGAGGATCGAGAACAGCTCGTCCGCGGCAGCCGCGTCGTCCAGCGTCACCAGACGCAGCACGCGCACGCTCGGATCCATCGTGGTCTCCCACAGCTCCTTGGGGTTCATCTCGCCGAGACCCTTGTAGCGCTGGATGCCGTCGTCCTTGTTGATCTTCTTGCCGGCCGCCAGGCCGCGCTCCAGCAGCCCGTCGCGCTCCTTGTCGGAGTAGGCGAACTCCGGCTCGGACCGCTGCCACTTCAGCTTGTACAGCGGCGGCATGGCCAGATACACGTGACCGTGCTCGACCAGCGGGCGCATGAAGCGGAACAGCAGGGTGAGCAGCAGCGTCGAGATGTGCTGGCCGTCCACGTCGGCGTCGGCCATCAGCACGATCTTGTGATACCGCAGCTTGGCGATATCGAACTCGTCGTGGATGCCGGTGCCGAAAGCCGTGATGATGGACTGGACTTCGGTGTTCTTCAGCACGCGGTCGATGCGCGCCTTCTCGACGTTGATGATCTTTCCGCGCAGCGGCAGGATCGCCTGGTACATCGAGTCACGGCCCGACTTGGCCGAGCCACCGGCGGAGTCACCCTCCACGATGTAGATCTCGGACTTGCTCGGATCCTTCGACCGGCAGTCGGCCAGCTTGCCCGGCAGGCCGCCCAGATCGGTGGCGGACTTGCGCCGCACCAACTCTCGCGCCTTACGGGCGGCGACGCGAGCCTGCGCCGACGAAACCGCCTTCTGCACAATCGTCTTGGCGTCGGCCGGGTTCGCCTCGAACCAGTGCGAGATGTGCTCGTTGCAGGTGCGCTGGACGAACGACTTCACCTCGGTATTGCCGAGCTTGGTCTTGGTCTGGCCCTCGAACTGCGGGTCGGCGATCTTCACGCTCACGATGGCGGCGAGACCCTCACGGATGTCGTCACCGGTGAGGTTCTGATCCTTCTCCTTGAGCAGCTTCTTGTCCTTCGCGTACTTGTTCACCACCGTGGTGAGCGCCGCGCGGAAGCCCTCTTCGTGGGTACCACCCTCGTGGGTGTTGATGGTGTTGGCGAAGGTGTGGACAGACTCGGAGTAACCGGAGTTCCACTGCATCGCGACCTCGACCTCGTGGCCGGTGCCCTTACCGGTGAACGACACGATCGAGTTGTGGATCGGCGTCTTGGTCCGGTTGATGTGCTTGACGTAATCCTCGAGCCCGCCCGGGTAGTGGTAGGTGCGGGTCTTGATCTTCGGCGCGGCGGCCGGGGCATTCTCGTCGAGATGCTTGGGCGCCTCGGCGGTTTCGCTGACCACCTCGTCGATGACGTCGTTCTCGGCCACCCGCTGATCGGTCAGCGTGATGGTGAGGCCCTTGTTCAGGAACGCCATCTCCTGCAGGCGGCGCGCCACCGTCTCGAAGCTGAAGGTGGTGGTCTCGAAGATCTCCGGGTCCGGCCAGAACCGGATGGTGGTACCGGTGCGCTTGGTCGCGCCACCCTGCACCAGCTTGCCCGGCTTGGAGTCCTTGTACTCCTGGGTCCAGTGGTAACCGTCGGTGTCCACATCCGCCTCGAGGCGGGTGGACAGCGCGTTCACCACGGAGATGCCGACACCGTGCAGACCGCCGGAGACGGCGTACGACTCGCCGTCGAACTTGCCACCGGCGTGCAGCTGGGTCATGACCACCTCGATGGTGGGCACACCCTGGGCGTGCATGGCGACCGGGATACCGCGGCCGTCGTCGACGACCTCGACACCGCCGTCATCCAGCAGCGTGACATCCACCCGCGAGGCGTATCCGGCCATCGCCTCGTCGACCGAGTTGTCGACGACCTCCCAGATCAGGTGGTGCAGGCCGCGCTCACCGGTGGAACCGATGTACATACCGGGCCGTTTGCGGACGGCTTCGAGCCCCTCGAGAACGGTGATGGATTCTGCACCGTAGTTCGACGGCTTGCCGTTCTTCGGCGGGGTCGAGCCTTCTGCGTTGGAGTCCATGGCAGCCACTGGTGGGTAGCTCTCCTTACTTGCTGATCCTCCCGGCACAGTGCGGTGGCACGCGTGAGGCCGTCAGACACTGTCTGCTCGAGCTCCAGACTGTGTCTGCTCGAGAATTACGGGGGCTCACGCGCGGGCGCTGCGGAACGCGCCGGGAGATATCGCCGCTAGTTACTCCCCCATCCTACTGGTACGACCGACAGAGAACCCACCTATGACACCCCTGAGTGGGCCGTAGGGTCATGAAATCGAGCGTCGATATGTCTGGTCATAGGCCCCGGGGGTCCGGAGAGCTTCAGCGGGCGATGCGCGGGCGGCCTCCGGAGTGTTTGCGCGAGGGTTCTCAACGATCTCCGGTCACGTTCCACGTGAAACCAAGATCTACCCGTAGGTGTCGCGCGGACCTCGGCCTTTGACGTGCCGATCGCCGTGCCGCCAGCTCGGCGCGGTCGGGCCGTTGATCTTGAGTTGCTTGACCACGCCGTTGCCGACCGCCGCGGCGATCTTGGCCAGGATCTGCGATTGGAACATGCGCAGCTGTGTCGCCCAGGCCGTCGACTCAGCCTGGATGCTCAGGATTCCGTTCTCCAGGGAGATCGGCGTGGCATGCGAGGCGATGTCCTCACCTACGACCGCCGCCCAACGGCCGAAGACCGTGCCCTCGGCGACCTTGCCGGACCAGCCACGGCCCTTGGCCAGCTGCATGGCCAGCGACGAAAGAGTCTGTGGATCACGCTCGTCCGGATGCGCACCCGACCAGCCGGTGCGGCGACGCAGCGACCGGACACCGCCCTTACGCGGGGAAGCGCGGCCCTGGCCTACGGATTTACCGGCCGCCCGGGCCGCCGCTCGTGCTTCCTCGAGTGCGCGCCGGGCCAGGTCGACGCCGCGCAACTCGGGTTCTTGATCCGTGGGCCCGGAGTTCCCTTGGGGAGTATTGCGGTCGTCGGCTTCCGGCGGCTCACCGATCGCTTCCGGCGGCAGAGCCATCCACAACTCCTTCCACACTGGGGAATCGCGATGCTGGCTAATCCCGAATGATCACCTTCGGTTCGTCACGTGATTCTGCCGCATCGCACCGACCAACTCACGCCGCGATCCGGGACGCGCGGTGATCCGCCTCCCCCGTGGTCTCCACGCGCAGCGGCACCGCCTCGAGTTCGGCGGGCACATCCTCCGGCACGGCGGCCGTGATGAAGACCTGCTCGGCTCCCGCGGCCACGGCCGCCAGCGCGGTGCGACGACGGCGATCCAGTTCGGCGAACACGTCATCGAGGATCAGCACCGGATCGGATCCGGCCGTGCGCAGCAGTTCGAACGCGCCCAGCCGCAGCGCCAGCGCGTAGGACCAGGATTCACCATGGCTCGCGAAACCCTTGGCCGGAGCCGAACCCAGCATCAGCTCCAGATCGTCACGATGCGGGCCGACCAGACACACCCCGCGTTCGAGTTCCTTCGTGCGAGCGGCGGCCAACTCCCGCAGCAGGATTGCTTCCAGCACCGATTCGTCCTCAGGCTGTGGAGAACGCGCGGGATCGAGCAACTCCGGCGGCAAACTCGCAGATCGGTAACCGATTGTGGCGGGCCGGGATTCGGGAGCGATACCTGAATAAGCCTGTGCAAGATGTGGATAAAGCTCGTGCACCAGTCGCAGTCGCTGCGCCAGCAACACCGCGCCGTGCGCGGCCAGATGCCCGTCCCACACGTCGAGGGTGCCCATCTCCGCGCCCCGATTGCCCGAACGGGCATTGCGCCCAGCGGTTTTCAACAGGGCCGAGCGCTGCCGCAACACCTTGTCGTAGTCCGCGCGCACCCCGGCCAGCCGCGGCAATCGGGCCGTGGCCAGCTCATCCAGGAAGCGTCGGCGCTCGCCCGGATCCCCGCGCACCAGCGACAGATCCTCCGGAGCGAACAACACCGTCTGCAGGATCCCCAGGATCTCCCGAGGCCGCCGCACCGGCGAACGATTGATCTGCGCGCGATTGGCGGTGCCCTGATTGAGCTCCATATCCACCCGCAGCTCGCGACCGGTGTTGACCACCGTCGCCCCGATCCGCGCCTTGGGTGCACCGATCCTGATGAGGGGTGCGTCGGCCGCCACCCGGTGTGAACCGAGTGTGGACAAGTAGCCGACGGCCTCGATCAGATTGGTCTTGCCGTTCCCATTGGAACCCAGGAAAACCGTTCTACCGGGCGAAAGGTCGAGCTCGGCCGCCTCCCAGGAACGGAAATCGCGCAGCGACAGCGCACGCACGTGCATCGCGTCAGTTCACCACGCGTGTCGCGTTTTTCACAGGTTTGTCAACACTGTGCACAGGTGTGGACTCCGGTGTGCGATCAGCCCGGCAACCGCACCGGCATCAGCAGGTAGATGTAGCTGCCCGACAATGCCGAGAAGGCACCCGACTCCAGCTGGGTGGGCTCCTCCTCCGGAGCGGGCAGGAAGACCGCCGGACGGCTGGGAGTGGTGAACCCGAAGGTCACCTTGTCCGAATGCGCGGCCGAGAGGCCATCGAGCAGATAGCCGGGGTTGAAGGCGATGGTCAGCGGCTCACCGCGGAAATCGGCCTCCAGCCACTCCTCGGCGCGACCGGCGTCGTCACCGCCGGCGGAGAGCAGCAGGCCCTCCTCGGAGAACTCCAGCCGCACCTGGGCGCCGCGCTCGGCCACCAGGGCCACGCGCTTGATGGCCTCGGTCAGCGCGCTCACCGCGATGGTCGCCAGGGAGGTGTGCTCCTTGGGGAGCAGCTGACGGAACTTGGGGAATTCGGCATCGAGCAGACGCGTGGTGGTGCGGCGGCCGCCGTTCACGATGCCGAGCAGACCGTCGGTGCCCGTACCGAAGGCCAGCTGTACCGGCTGATCGGACGCACCAAGGGTTTTCGCGGCCTCGGACAGGGTGCGGGCCGGAACCAGCACCGCGGTCTCCACGTCGGCGCGTCCGGGCTGCCATTCCAGCTCGCGCACGGCGAGACGGAAACGGTCGGTCGCGGCCAGGACCACCTTGGGGCCCTCGATCTCGACGCGGATGCCGGTGAGCATGGGGAGCGTGTCATCGCGCCCGGCGGCCACGGCCACCTGTGACACGGCAGCGGAGAACAGATCCACCCCGAGTTCACCGGTCTGGGGAGGAAGCTCGGGAAGCTGGGGGTAATCCTCGACGGGCATGGTCGGCAGCGAGAACTTGGCACTGCCACAGGCGATCAGCACGCGGGTGCCGTCCACCGACACATCGACCGGCTTGTTGGACAGCGCCTTGGTGATATCGGCCAGCAGGCGGCCCGACACCAGCACCTGACCCGGACCGGCGACCTCGGCGGCCACCCGCATCTGCGCGGAGACCTCGTAGTCGAAGCCGGAGACCGTCAGGCCATCCTCGTCGGCCACGAGAAGCACGCCACCGAGCACAGGGACCGGAGGCCGCGACGGCAGGCTACGGGCCACCCAGGCAACGGATTCGGCGAAGTCCTCGCGAGCGACCCGAAACTTCATGCTTGCAAGCTCCATCGCCCGGTCTGTCCTCTCCCAGTGACTTCGGTGAACTCTGCGGATTGCTGAATGCGCCGCCCACCCAGTCTGGCACGGGGGACTGACAGAGAACCGTACCCGCGTGAGCCCCGACAACCAACGCCGACCCTCCGGGGCATCCGATGCGCCGGAATCCTGCCGCCCCTCTTCTCCTTGCCATCCGATCGGGTGTGGAGGAGCTCCCCTCGGACCGTGTCCCCCCAACCCGAGTTTCCACACACCCTGTTTTAGAAGAGCCTTCTCTAGATGAATAACTGAAGTAGTAGTAGGTCCTGTTAGTTCTGTGGACTTCGCCCGTTTACGCAGGTGGGGCCCGGCGGCGGCGTGTGGATGTCGTCGGGGTGGCTCGAGGATGAACAGCGGGTGGCTGTGGAGTCGATCCGCTACTCCACATTGCTCCTCGAGTCATCCTCGAGTTGCTCCCCGATTCCAGCCCCTGCTGCTCACATCTGAGCGAAACCGGGGACAACTCGAGGATTCCTCGAGGAGCTGACATGGATTCCTCGAGGAATCCACAAGGGCTCGAGCGCATCCGGGCTGGTCAGCCCTCGAGGATGAATCCACCTGTGGGAACTGTGCACTACCACCTGTGCACCACTGTGAGCAGTGACCTGGGGGCAAACCCGTGGACAACAGTGGGATTCCTCGAGGAATCCCCAACCCATCCTCGAGGACTCCTCGAGGAATCCACACCCCGGAAAACGAAAGACCCCCACGTCAGGAGACGTGGGGGCCTGTGGACTGTGGATCAGCGCGAACGCTGTTTAATCCGGGCTGTGAGTTCTTGAACCTGGTCGTACACGCGACGCCGCTCGGTCATCTCCTTGCGCACCTTCTTGTCCGCGTACATGACCGTCGTGTGGTCGCGGCCGAAAGCCTGACCGATCTTGGGTAGCGATAGGTCCGTCAGTTCCCGGCACAGATACATCGCGATCTGCCGGGCCTGCGCCAACGGCCGGGCCTTACCCGGACCGGTCAGCTCCTCCAGCGTGGTGTTGAAGTACTCCGCGGTCACGGCCATGATCGTGGACGCCGTGATCTCCATCGTGGTGGAGTCCGGCATCAGATCCCGCAGCACCACCTCGGCCAGCGAGAGATCCAGCGGCTGACCGTTGAGCGAGGCGAACGCCGTCACCCGGATCAGCGCGCCCTCCAGTTCGCGGATATTGCGCTCCACCCGGCTGGCGATGAGTTCCAGCACGTCGTGCGGCACATCCAGGCGATCCATCCGCGCCTTCTTGCGCAGGATCGCGATGCGGGTCTCCAGCTCCGGCGGCTGCACATCGGTGATCAGACCCCACTCGAACCGGGTCCGCAGCCGCTCCTCCAGCGTCGCCAGCTGCTTGGGCGGGCGATCCGAGGACACCACGATCTGCTTGTTGGCGTTGTGCAGGGTGTTGAAGGTGTGGAAGAACTCCTCCTGGATGCCTTCCTTGCCCTCGATGAACTGGATGTCGTCGACCAGCAGGATGTCGGTCTCGCGGTAGCGGCGCTTGAACGCCACCTTCCGGTCGTCACGCAGCGAGTTGATGAAGTCGTTGGTGAATTCCTCGGTGGACACGTACTTCACCCGCATGCCCGGGAACAGCCGCTGCGCGTAGTGCCCGGCCGCGTGCAGCAGGTGCGTCTTGCCCAAACCCGAAGCGCCCCAGACGAACAACGGGTTGTAGGCCCGGGCCGGAGCCTCCGCGATGGCGACGGCGGCCGCGTGCGCGAAGCGATTGGAGGCGCCGATGACGAAGGTGTCGAACGTGTACTTGGCGTTCAGGCTCGCCGAACCCGACTGCGCGGGCGCGGGCTCACGCTCGGGCGGGCGGTTGAAATAGGTCGGCCACGAATTGCGGACATTGACCACCGGCTCGTCGTCGTGGGTCTCGTCCACCGGTCGGCGCGCGGCCGGTTCGTCGGAATACCGTTGCGGTTCGTCGTAGCGTTGCGGTTCGTCGTAGCGCTGGGGCTCGTCCGAATAACGCTGCGGCTCCTCGGCGTACCGCTGGGGTTCCTCGGCGTAGCGCTGCGGTGCGGGCCGGGCCGGTTCGTCGTCGGGCTCCGGGGAGAACAGCGACTCCTGTCCCGGCGGCATGGACGCGCCGCGATGGTTGTCCCGCCGTCGCGGCGGCGCCTGCGGCTCTCCCGCCGCCATCGGACGCTCCGGAGCCGCCGTCGGCAACTCCTCGGCCATCTGCGGCTGGCCGAATTCCACAGGTGGATAAGCATCCCGGTCGTCGTACTCGGCCGGGTAGTCCTGGGGAGGAAGGTAGCGCGCCGGCGCGTACTCCTGGGGCGCCTGGTACAGCTGCTGTGGACGCTCGGCGGGCGGTGGTTCGGGCGCGTAGGCGGGCGGCGCGGGCTCGGCCTCGCGCGGGCGTTCCGGCCGCGAGGTCATGCGCGCGTGCCGCGGAGCATTGCCCGAGCGACCGGCCGGCGGATTCTGTTGTGCGCGAATGCGCACGCCCAGGCCCTCGACCTGGAGTCCACGGCGGGCCAGCGAGCGCAGAATGAGTTCCCGCAGGTCACGCTCGACCGTGACCTGCGCCATCGTGCCCGGCACCGAGAGCAGAGCGAATCCCTGCGCGAAAGTGATGGGTTCGATAGTGTTCAGCCACGCCTTGTGCGCCTTGCTGACCGGCTGGATCTCCCCGTCCGCGGAACCGCTCGCCAGCTCGGCGATCACCTCCGGCCAGACAGCCGTCAGCACATTCTGCTCGTCGTCCACGAACGTAGTCCTCCCCGGAAATAGGTCGACAGAAGCAGACGGTCTGCGCTGCTCGGCTCCCCCAGTAACCGGGCGTCGGCGAGGTACCGTCGGCCCTACGAATATGCCACTCCAGGGGTCTTTCCACACAATTATCCACAGATGTGGAAAACCTGGGGATACACGCGACCGCGTGTCTGATTCCCCGAATCTGGCGCGTACCTGCGGGTTCACAGCTATCAGCTGGCAAAGTCAACCGCGGTCGCAACGGGGGTACCGTCGAAGGCCTGGAAAGGACCGTACACGACCCCTGCCCCGGGACACGAACCCCCAGCAAGCGCCACGCGGAACGATCGATCCAGTCTGCAAATCGGGCCTCTACCCCCGAGTTTGACCCTCGTCCAGGGGGTAAGTACCCTTCTACAGTCACCCTATGGTGCGGTGGCGGCTGTCTGCTGCCCGTGCCGACAAGGGTATTGCGCCGAAGGACTCCCGTTCTTCGAGAGCACGTTTCACCGAACAGACTTCGGGCGTCACCAGACGTCCACCACTTAGAGGAGTGTTGACCGTGGCCAAGGGCAAGCGGACGTTCCAGCCGAACAACCGTCGTCGGGCGCGCGTCCACGGCTTCCGTCTCCGGATGCGCACCCGTGCGGGCCGCGCCATCGTGTCGGCGCGCCGTGGCAAGGGCCGCGCCAAGCTGACTGCCTGATTCGGTAATCCCGGATGCGGCGTCGTATGAGCGCTTCGCCGTCCGGTCTCCGGTCCCCCTTCCGCCCGCACTCCGCTGGATGCTCAGGTGCTGCCTGAGCCCTACCGGCTGCACCGGCGCACCGACTTTTCCCGGACGGTGCGCCAGGGCCGGCGGATCGGGAGACGGGACCTCGTTGTGCACGTTCTGCTACACGACGATGAACAAGCCAGCGGACCGATTCCACCCGTGCGGGTGGGCGGTCCGCGTTTCGGCTTGATCGTCAGCAAGGCGGTGGGTCCGGCGGTGGTACGCCACCGGGTGGCCCGCCGCCTGCGTCATATCTGCGCAAGCCTGACGGCCGAATTGCCCGGGGGCGCAGACGTTGTCATTCGCGCCCTGCCCGGTGCCGCCGACGCGCCCTCCGAAGAACTGCTGCGGCAGTTGCGGAGCGGGCTGCGCAAGTTGGGCGCCGACTCGAAGTCGATAGTGGGCACCGACTCGTGAACGCGCTGCGCGCGGCTGCCCGCTTCCCGGCCAAAGCTCTGATATTCCTCATCGAGCTGTATCGGACCTATATCTCCCCCACCCGCATGCCGACGTGCCGCTTCACTCCTACCTGTAGTGAGTACGCGGTGACGGCGTTGCGCACCCGCGGACTGTTCGTCGGTTCAGGACTGGCAGCCGTCCGATTGGCGAAATGTGCGCCCTGGCACCCTGGTGGGTGGGACCCCGTTCCGGAGCGTAAGCACCGGCACGCGGCATCAGCTTGTGAAGGGTCATCGCCCGCGGTGACCGGCGATACGAACGACGGGAGTGCATAGAGCCGTGCTCGACTTCATCTATTACCCGGTGTCGGCCATTCTGTGGTTCTGGCACCAGGCATTCGGGTATGTGCTGGGCAAGAACAGCGGATTCGCCTGGGCACTGGCCGTGGTGTTCCTGGTGTTCACGCTCCGGCTCGTGCTCTACAAGCCGTTCGTGAAGCAGGTCCGCACGACCCGGCAGATGCAGGAACTGCAGCCACAGAT
>NZ_JBSGBY010000005.1:0-47791 GCF_053601505.1 Nocardia sp. NPDC004722 | reverse complement strand
AGAAGCCGGCCCGGCGGCTACATGTCATCGAATGAGTTCCCGGGCGAGTCAGCTTCCCGATGTGTTGGTCGAGACCACGCCTGATTGAATATGACCATAGGGATATGCGCAATTAGGCATGAAATCCCTTGATTCGCCGGAAGGCCTCCGGAGAGCCGGGGACATCGGCAAGGTCGACGACCAAGCCCCGCGTGCTCGGAGGTCAAGTCCATAATGCCGGTGCCGCAACGACATCGATTGTCAGCTGACTTTGATCGAGGAAAGCCAGCCGCTGTTTCTCAGGTCGTGCCCGGAACGCCGGGGACGTCTGCGGTGAGCCGGTTAAGTCCAGAAAGGTCGTTTCGGCCTGACTGATCGTGCCAAATACCGGGAGTGGTGGCATGTTGCCTGGGTCATCCATAACAGGATGCCTGAGCAGCTTCCACAGGTAAGCGACCTGATCGGCTAGAAGTCATCACAGGAGATGCGCAATGCCAGATACGTCAGCAATCCTCATCGGCTCCGTCGTCGGGGGAGTCTTGGTCTGCGTCGCCTCCACGGGACTCGCACGAGCGGACTTCATCGACCCGACGCCGTTCGTCGACGTGAACGGTGTGGCGTGGTTCAACATGGCCGGAAACAACTGCACCATCGCTCCAAACGGCGTCGTAGGCTGCGACCTCCCGGCTGCGGCACCGATGATGTCCATTGCTATTCAGGGTGTGACGGCGAGATCGGGGTCCACTATGCCGGTGCCGTATGTGCCCGCGGTGGTCATCGACACCAGCGACGCGCCTGCGCATCCACAATGGAACTCCAACGGCTCGCACACCCAGGCTGGCGGTAACCCCGTGATCTCACCCAGCCCGGACAAATACTCGACCAGTGTGTCCGTCAACGGTGCGACATGTTCTGTCATGGTCCGCACGAGAGTGTTGTGCTCGAACATGTCTCACGCATTCGTGGTGGCCGAGGACGGGGTGAGCGGAGCATGATCTTCTTCACTCGGGGTCCGATGCGTTCCAACGGCCATCCTGGATCGGGTTGATTGGGATACCGGCGCATTCCGTCGACGAGATCGAGGCGCGCCTAGCCCTCGTACGGCCCGCAATTCCGAAGCGATCGCTGCCGGCTCGCCCACCCTCGCAGGTGCTCCAGCGGCTCGCCGCCGAGGCCCTCGAGATCCGCTCGGTTATTCGATGATGCGTTCCGGATCCACCGTGCACGGCAAGGGTATGTAGTCGTAGCCGTATTCCACCGCTGACGGCATCTTTGGGCTATTCAGGATGTTGGTGACTGCGGAGGCGGTGCCCCACACCATCGCGATCTCGGGCAGGGCCGTCGGCGTTGTCCAACGGGGCCTAAGCCGCAGAGGGTGATCATGGTGCGACATGACCTCGGAATCCACGGGCCCGCGCTGCCGGTGCACGACGAACACGGCCGAAGAATCGACGGCGCCAAGGCGCTGGTCCTGGGTGGTCGGGCACCATGGTTCGGGTGAGTGGGTGCAGGAGCGACTACGTCCGCGCGGGCGAGCGGCGGATAGTCTCAGGAGGTGGAGCGCGGCGGGGCTGGACTGTCGGCGCGGCAGAAGATCCTGCTACGCATCGTGGTCGCGGCGCGCAATGCTGGCGAAGCCGATGTGCCCGCCGCAGCCCTGGCGACCTTGGTTCACCGCCTTCGCGCGAGACGGTGGTCGCGGTGATCGAGATCCTCGACGCGGTGGGATTCCAGCGGGGTGAGCGGCGACCGCTGTCATCGCGCGGGTCGAGGCACTGCTCGCCGAGTAGCCGAGCTGGTGAGGGCATCGATTCGTTCGCAGGGCGCCGGGCCCGGCGGCTACCTCCCGGAGCCACCGGTCGGGCATCGTGAACGTTTGTCAGCCCTCCCATAGCGTGTTCAGGACCAGGATGCTCAACCCCAGCGCCGAGGCAAAGGCTCCTGCAGCGGGGATAACCGTTGCGCTCCAGCTGCTTCCGGCGCGATAGGTGAGGATCCCGGCGGTCAGGCCGACGATCACGCTGATGAGGGCGCAGATCGTCACCAGCAGGAACTTGATGAAACGAGCCTGCGACTTGGGCTCAGCGGGCGGGTTCGGATCGGTCATGGTGTGGTATCCCAATTCGGTTGTGACGGAGCCGAATCAAGGCATCCCCATGGGCGATGCTCCGACTCGGCTTGAGTGCTCCAGCACCGTACGAACCGCCTTCTCCACGTGTTGCAGTTGTTGAATCGCGCGTCAACTCGAGCGTGGACGGGTGCAGGCAGAGGTGGGCGGGAGAAGGAACTGCAACAGTTGGTGAACCGACGTGCTGGGCGCGGATCACCGCCGGGCCGACCGCAGGGCCGATCGGTCTCCGGCGGTGAACAACTCCGGAGACGGTGAGACGGCAACGGTACTGCCGCCGAGGCACGAACCCCGTCGCCGAGAATGCCTTCGCAGGGTGTGGTGACCAGCCGGTGGGTAGGTCTGGCACGGCGGGCCAGCAGCCACCAGTGCCAGGGAGTCGGTTCGGTCATGAGGAGAATCGGTTGCGCCACTTGGTCCTCCGGGTCCTGCGAATAGCTCGATCACGATGTCGCTCCCGGCGAGGCTGTGAATGCGCTCGAGATCCGCATCTCGGCCAGACCGCCGGAATAGCTGTTGCGAGATCGTATCCGCAGGTCAGGATAGTATTTTGAGGCCGAGTGCCGCCCCGCAGCCGCGTTGGCGGGGGGCGGTCACGATGCGCCACACATTGCCGGGAGCGACGTCGATGAGGGCACCGGTCGGGATATCGGGGTGGCCGATGTGGTCGGGGTCGACGTCGAATCCGACCCCGCCTTGCAGGGGGACCACGGCGCGCGGCCAGTAGATCATCTGCGGGGTGACCAGGCCGCCGACGCTGCCGATCAGCGGCAGCCCGCGATCGACGATGTTCTGGGCCAGCTCGTCGCTGATGTTCCAGACGGAGGTCATCGCGCGGGCGCGCTGATCGGGAGTGAGCCCGGCCGAATTGTGGTGGTCGTAGCCGGCGTGAGTGCGATAGATCGGCCAGGGCGGATCGCGATGGAAGGCCGGGCTATTGGCGTCCATCCCGATCAGTGAGACCCCGAGGTAGTCGAACCCGAGGGTGCGGTGAGGGTGGCGCAGCAGCAGCATCTCGAGCTCGACGGGGTCTATCCGGACGCGCTTGTTGGTGGAGTGGTTGGTCAGCAGACCGGCCGTGCACAGGGCGCGGATCCAGCGCGTGTGAGCCTTGACGCCGGTCCGGGCACGGATCTCGTCTGCGGCTTGCTGGCTGCTCAGAAACGGCGAGGGCATGACCCGAGTCTAGAATTAGAGACGTCACTACATGTCTTTATCCTTCGATCCCAGTTTCCCGAACTGGTTTAGGTTGCCTTCCTATAAGGCATATTAACGAACGCGAATCACGCCGAATCGCACGTCAATGGCATGATAAGGGGTACGATTTCCCGGGAACACCGACGATTGTCGGTGGATGCCGCTAGGGTACACCGCAAACGCGCCCACGCCCCGGGAATCGGCCGTCACGTGACGACGGTGGCCGTCCGTCGTCTCGGACCCACGGGATCGGGCCGCAGCAGGGAGGAAGATCGTGCGGACCGACGAAGAGGTGGGCGACTTCGCCCGGCAGGCGTTCCGCACGGCCGGGCAGGTCCGGATGCTGGTCGAGCGGATGGCCGCGCTCGGGTTCAACGTCGACGGCTACACCCACGCCGACATCGGCCTCCTTGCCGATTCCCTGCACGGCATGGCGATGCGCGCCGCGATGAGCACCGACAATCCCGACGCCCTGCTGTTCGAGCTGACCGGCCGCCAGGGCCGCCGACTCGACAGCGGCGACTGATTGCCACCCTTCCTACCGACCACGAGGGGAACCCGATGTCCACACCCGCCGAAGTCCTGCGCGTGCTGGTGCCCGACCATCCCGACCTGACCGGGCAGCTCGGCCGTGCCGTCGAGTTCGCCGCGGCCCTGCGTCACGCGAACGACGTCGAGGACCTCATCGACGGTGAGGAGCCGTGGCGGCTGCCGGAGCAGTTCGTCGCGCCGCAGTTGCAGGCGGCGCTGGAGGCGATCGTGTTGCACGACTGGCGATTCGAGGTGGGCAGCGATACCGCGCGCACCGAGATCGGGGTGAACCATGCCGGTGTCGAGCACATGGGCCTCTACATCGCGACCGCGACCACCGCGCAGCTGGCGCTGCTGCGCGGCGCGCTGGAGGCGATAACGCGGGCCGAGACCACCGCGGCCTCGCAGCGCGGAGCCGAGCAGCGCGAGCTCGCTGAATTCCTCGAGGTCTGGTCCGAGGTCGACGAGCGCCAGGATTCCGACGCCTCGCTGTCGGCGTGGCGCACCGTCGTGCGCGTGCTGACCCTCGCCACCGCCACGGCACCGACCGGGGCGCACGAGCGCCCCTCGCGGCTCTACAACGCCGAAGGACACCTGCTGCCCGTCGCCGACGTCGCCGGGTCGAGCCCGGCCGCCGACACCCGGACGCTGCTGGAGGCGATCGACTCTGGCCCGGGGGACTCGGTCGAGCTGGACAATGCCGAGTGGCGGGCCTGGCAGCGCCTGAGCGCCGAATGGCACGCCGCCGTCTACGGCCCCCGATCCGATGATCCGCACGCCCGCCTGAGCTCGTTCGCCTACTGAGAGAAGAGAACTCGATGCCCGAGCCCACGCGGCCCATCCACCCGGGCGACTGGTATTGCCAGGGGTTGGGCGAGCCTCCCGCCGCCAGCGGCGGATGGTGTTTCGTCGCCGCGCCCTACACCCGCACCTGCGCCGATCTCACCGAGTGCCGGGCGGCGATGGCAGGCGCGCGATCGGCCTCCTACCGGCGGGTGAGCGAGCTGGCCGCCGCCGGAGACCCGGACTGGGCCGCGGTCGCGCGCCAACTCGCCCGCCCCGACCAGTTCCACGGCGGCCCCGACTCCGGCGACCCCGCCGACCCCGACCGGTGAGCGAACCCTCGCCCACCGACGCCCCGGCCGGGACGGTACCGCGCCCGCGGCGGACCTCGCCACTGCTGCGGCTGGTCGGCGCGACCGGTGCCGAACTCGCCGACGACACCGCCGATGACCTGGTCGCGTACTACATGGCGGCCGCCGACGCCGACAACACCACCCGCACCTACGCCTCGGCCTGGCGCGGATTCGCCGCCTGGTGCGACGCCCACGGCCACACCGCGCTGCCCGCGACCCCGCGCACCGTCGCCCGCTACCTCGCCGTCAGCGCCGCCGACACCGACCGCAACCTGAGCAAGGACACCCTGACCGTGTGGCGGGCGGCCATCGCCCGCGTGCACGCCGATGCCGGACTGCCGGATCCGACCGCCGACGCCACCGTCGCCAAGGCACTGCGCGGCATTCGCCGTCTGCGCACCAAGGCAGGCGAGGCCCCCGACCAGGCCCCGCCGATGCTGCCCGACGCGCTCACCACCATCGTCACCCACATCCACGACACCGCCGAGACATCGAAGCGCTGGCGACACAAGGTCGCGGCGCGGCGCGACATCGCGCTGCTGGTGCTGCTCTACGCGGCCGCGCAACGTCGCGGCGAGGCCCTGGCCCTGCGCCTGGGCGACCTGGAGGTGGTCGCGGGCCCCGACCCCGACCGCCCGCGTCTGCGAATCCGGTTGCGCGGCAGCAAATCCAGCCAGACCGCCGTCGAGCACCTCTACCTCGAACGCGGCACCGGCGACGCCCTGGTGTGCCCGTGGTGCGCGCTGATCCGCTGGCAGGTCGTGCTGTCGGCCGCCGACGAAGCCCGCAGCAGTGCACACGCCCGGTTCCGAGCCGCCGGATACACCGACGACGAGATGGCCACCGGCGCGCTCGCCGAGCAGATCACCGACGCCGCCTCGATCGCTGTGCAGCGCCTGCTGCGCACCGACACCGCCGACCCGCACGTCCACCGCTGTCACGAGCCGTGGCCCGCCCCGCACCGTGCCCGTGCCCAGCTGTTCCGGGCCGTCTCCAACGGCGGCATCCCGCACGACATCGACCGTGCGCTCACCGGGCAAGCCGCCGCACGCATGATCAACGCCCGCTCGCTGGCCGCCGGAACCGGACCCGCCCGAGGGCATTCCCCACGCGCCGGCATGGCCACCTTCCTCTACGACAACGGCGCGACCGACGCCGAGGTCGGCGCCAAGCTGCGCCACGCCCGCCCCGAGACCTCCCGCCGCTACGACCGCCACGCCCAACAACGTGCGGCCGAGCTGGAGACCGGACTGTGACCGAATCCCTTGCCGCAGTACAGGTTCCGGGCCTGCGAGGTGACGCGGCGCGGGAGTGGCGGCAGTTCGCGCGCTGGGCCGCGGCCGCCGAGTATCCCGTGCTGCCCACCACCGCCGACGCGGTGCTGGCCTACCTCGCCGAGCACCCCGGCACCCCGGCCACGCAGCGCGGCCGCGTCAGTGCCCTCAACGCCGCCCACAAGGCCACCAAGCTGCCGATCCCCGGGGCCGCCGAAGCCGTGCGCCGGGCGCTGAATCCCGGCCGCGCGCACCGACTGTCGCCCCTGCGGGCCCACGCGGACACGATCATCGCGGGCCTGCCGGTCACCGGCTGGCCCGACGCCCTCACCGGCCGCCGCGACGCCGTCATCCTGCAACTGGCCACCGAAGGACTGTCCTGGCACCAGATCTCGGGCCTTCGCCAGGCCGAGATCACCCTCACCGAACTGGCCGTGACCGTGGGCGCGCAGCCCCTGCTCGTCCTGCCCGCCACCGGTACCGCGGCGTGCCCGGTGCGGGTGTTCTCCCGCTGGGCGACTGTCGTTACTCACGCTCCCGCCGCCACCGGCCATATTCGCCTCGAACAGCTCCTCACCGATGCTGACTCGACCGCGGCCGTCGTCGGCGCGGACAGCGGTGCAGCGGAAGTGTATGTGCCGCAGCAGTTTCCCGAACGATACGCAGAGCAGCCATTGCTGTGTACGTTCGATGAGCGCGGCATGGCCTGCGGCTACATCGACGAGCTCGAGCCGCTGAGCCCCGACGCCGTGGCCGATATCGCCACGGGCCATCTGCTGGCCCCGCCCGCGCCCGGCGCAGGTGGCGAGCTCGACAGCGACTGGTTCGAGCGCGGAATCGCCGCTCGCTGGAGATTCAAGGTGATCAGCGACGAGCTCGACGACCTGCTCGATCGCGTCGACGCGATCGCCGCTCGCTATGGCATCTGACGGCTCGCGCCGTCGGTCCGCGCGGCGTTCGACGCCCTGCGGGGTTCAGGGAGGTAGACGCCGCGGACGTGATCTAAATCACCGAAAATGACTGCCCGGTCTCGAAGCCCGCAAATGCAGAACATCCCAGCATTCGGCCAGAGGCATCCGCGGCAGTGTGGCAAATGGGCGGACCTGCCCCGAGTTCTATTGAAACTAAAGGATTTTGTTCTCCTGATCCGCCACCCTGGACGTGTTCCTGGCCAGGAGTCGGGCGGCGGATCGTATCGAGAGCACACGTATCCTAACGCGGTTCGGGTATTTGCCGCGACGCATATTAGGTGTGCTCCACGGCCCAAAAAGACGCGGAAGTGTGAGCTGATTCACATCGAGCGGGGCGGGGCCGTCGGGACGGCAGATCAAGATCGAAAGCGTTGGCGGACAAGACTCTTCGATTCCTTCGTGTCGTGTCCGGTGCCGGGCAGCATGTGCACCGTTCAGCCGTGCCCCGGACCCCTTTGGCCAGGAGTGGGGAGCGGCAGCACCTATCGAGAGACACGGAGTACTGCCTTATGTCCTTCAACCCGACGTTCGAAACCGGCGTCGTCGTCGACGCCCGATCGTTTCGAACCTCCATCCGACAGCACGGTGTCGGCACCGTGCTGTCCGCCGACGTGTTCGCCGTCAGCTTCTCGCACGGCACCGCTCATGGCGTGGCCGCCGGCGGCGCGGTAGTGCTGGCGGGCTTTCTGCTCGGCGACCGCGGCCTGTCGCTGGCCCGCACCATCGGCAAGAACTGGACCAAGCTGCGCTCGGACTGGCGTCAGCTCCGCGCCGACTGGGACAACGTGCGCGGTATGGCCCGCGACGGTGGGGTGTTCCTGCCCCACTCGTACCCGGAAGCACCCGGTCAGGATCCCGAAGACCGGCGATGACGACCGTCCCGGAGTCGAAGGACGCGACGTTCGGTGAGTTCTTCGACCGCAACGTCGCGTCCTTGCGGCGCGTTCTGCGTCGCCAGTTCTCGGCCGACGGCTATTTCTGGTGGCTGGCTGACGCCGACGTCGACGACATCGTGTCGGCGACCATGGAAGAGATGCTGGGCAGGTGGGACACCATCACCAGCCCCTCCTCCTACATGTTCACCGTCGGCTTGCGGTTGGCCAAGCAGTACGTGGCCAACCGCTACAGCCAGCCGGTCGACTTCTCCGCCGTCCCCGACTCGGTCGTCGACATGCTGGGCACCGCGGCCGCCGACCCTAGCGACGCCGCCACCGCCACCGACTACTTGTCGGTCGCGGTGACCACGATGTCCTTCGCCGAGAAGCAGGTGTTCCTGCGCAGGATCGCCGGATACAGCAACCAGGAGGTAGCCCAACAGCTTGGTTCGACCGTTGCGTCGGTCAAAGGCCGCTACCTGCGGGCTCTGGACAAGGCTCGCGACAACCTCGCCGCGACCGACCTGCGAAACCATCGGTGAGACAACAGGAATGGTCCCGCCACCGGCGGGGCCATCCCCTCATCAGCGGGTGCGATCAGTACGACATCGCTGAGGCCACGACCGTGGCAAGGAGCATGCCGATGGCCACGAGCAGCAGCCATGTGGCTTTCCGGAACTTGCGATACCGGTAGAGATGCAGGTGGGAAGCGCGCCATAGCTCATCGAGAGCGCCACGGAACTGTTGCTCGGCCGATTGCCCGACGACGGCCGCGTGGAAGTCCTCGAAGGTCGTCCATTTTCTGCTGATCAGCGAGGGGCTGTAGAGCGTCGAGGCATCGGTGCGTGGCTGAGTGAACCGCCGCTCGGTAGCCCGCAGCATCACCAGTGCCTGGGTCGCGTAGACAACCGATGCCCCGACCAGGACCAACGCACCGAACGCTGGCACGAACACCCAGATACTCAGCGGCTTCGTCCCTTTCAACGAGAAGGCCAGCGCCGTCCCGGCAACTACAAACGTGTTGGCACTCAAAACCGCGCCCGCGCGAGTGGACACCGCGCTTCGTTGGGCATCCTCACGGGCAAGGTGCCAATGAACGGCGTCCAGACTCAGACCACGACGATTACCGCTGGATCCCCCCACACTCATGCACCAATTCTTGCCGAAAACGACCGCCCACACCCGAGCGAGGCGGTGTCGTGTCAGTTCTGGGGTCCTCGTCGTTCTCGCTGCCGCCGCGCACGACGCTCGCGGCAGTTGTCGTGAGGCTCAGCCGGGGTTCGGTAGCCCCCATGGCGGCTCCACTCGGCATCGAGTTCGGCGGCGCTCAGGAACTCGGGATTCCTGAGCGCGAACCTCACCCCCAGGTCGGTAAGCGACACCTCGAGTTCCCCGCTGCTCCATGTCATGGCCGTCGCGACCAGCCCCTTGGCTTCCAAACCCCGGATGGCCCGCCTCCAAGACGACCGCTCGGCCTTGGTGCCAGGGTGGGTCCAGCAGAATCTTTTCCAAGCACCCAGATCCGAGAGGGTCTGCCACTCCGCCCGCTCCCGCATCAGTCCGGCCAGGACCGTCCGCTGAACGAGCCCAAGACCTCGTGACATCTACCCTCCGTGTCCGTGCGCATGCCCGAATTCGTCTGCTGCCGGTGACTCTAAGCGCATCCCCGAGTTACCAATTTTTTTCGCCTCTACCTGCAGAAATATCGAGAGTGTGGGGGTGGGTGGCTTCATACCATGGCGATTCTGCGTGCTCCAATGAAATCGCCTCCCACCCGGGCAAGGGGTGGGAGGCGAGAAGTACTCATCCAGCGTCTCATCCGGAGCGGAGCACAGAATGAGGGTAACCCCTCCTCGAAGTAGAGAACCCGGGTCCGATTCCTCGACCCACCCGCTGCTCGTGGTCGTACTGGCCACGGTCCTGGCCCTCGTGACCGGGGTTCTAGTGAACCCGGCCGCCGCCGTGACCGTCTTCGTCGCAGTCATCGGCCTATTCGCTGCCGCACGACACAGTCCCACCGACCAGTAGCAGACCACGGCGGGTGCGTCTGGATTCTCACCACAGCGCACCCGCCGTTCAGCTGATCACGATCGTACCGAACGTCCTGCTACGTGCGAGAAGATCGGTTGCGTCGCAACATCGTTGGATGGGTGACTACGACGAAATCAACGAGCGCAACGCCGAACGGGCCCGCGCTGCTGGATGGCCGGAACTGATCGGCACTCCCCGACAGGTCCCGTGGGCAACGACGGTCCGGCAGAACAGGATCGACGAGTTCGACGCCGCGCAGATCCCCGAAGCTCAGCGCAGTCAGATGCGGGAGGTCCTGTTGCGCGAGAAGCAGGCCGCGATGTGGATCAACAACCCATGGGCTGCGGTGTGGGTTACCAACCTCACCCCCGACGAACTCGAAGCCACCCAGAACCGGAGCCAGCCATGACCAGCCCCGCCGAGGAGTACGCCGAGATCGAGGCAATCCTCAAGCGCATGCGCGGAGTCCCGCGACGTGAGGATCTGCTGCCGATCTGGGAGCGCATCGAGCGTCTCGACGCGGGCCTGCCCGAGGTCGCAGATCGGGACCGGCATCTCGTCAACGCCAGCGAGCGCGCCCACGAGCACCTACGCGATGCCTGGCAGGAACTGGGCTTCACCTACGAGACTGCTCGGGCTGAGTACCGGGCCTGGGCGGCCGATCGCGAGCATCCGACGTGGCTGTCCACCCCGGACCGTCCGGCACCACAACTCCCGGACGCCCCCCGCCGGTCGGCGCTGGCGGACTATCAGCCGGATCGGTCGGCGCTGTCCGAACGCCCGATATGGGACGGGTTCGACCGGTGAGTTCTCTGCGCTGCTACCCACGCCAGGGATGGCCGGCATTTAACCCCGCCGGCTGGGGCTCAGCGACTCCGGCGGCGGTCGGGAGGCTCTCGTCCGTGATCTGGTCCGAGGACCGTGGGGTGTTCCAGGGCGTAGATGCGCCGTTCCAGCACATCGAAGGCATGCTGGCTGAGCTCGTCGAGCGCCTGGCGGCGGGCACCGGCAGGGATAGCGAGTCGGGCCCGGTCGAGGTCGGCCCATTCCTGGCGTAGCTTGTCGCGCTGCAGGGCCAGCGTCTCGTGATCGAGGTGCTTCACGCGGTCGATGAAGTCCTCGAATTCTTCTTCCGGGCTTCGCAATTCACGTCTCCTCCTCATCGGGCGCGACTCCTCCAGCGTAGGACTTCACCGCAGCGAATCGCAGGCGGGACCGCCTGGCCGCCATCGCCGCCCGCTACGGCGTCTGACTACGAGCCCGCCGAACGTCCGGCCTTCGCGGCGAGGGTTGCCGCGAAGGCCGGATTCGGCGTGTCAGGGCCGAATGATCAGTCGTTCGCGACGGGTGCGGGCCAGCGATGCCACGCACCGACTGCGGGCGGGGCTTCGCCGACCACCGACAGGTGGTGAATGCCAGTGGTGGTGCGGAATTGGTCGACGGTGGCGCAGTTGCCGATGAACGGGGCCCATCCACCCTGCAAGGTGATGGTCTGTCGGGTTTGCTTGTCGGTGATCACCGCGCCGTCGATCTCGATCGACGGGTCTTCGAGATCCAGGCGCCACCGCGGCTGGCCCGCGAGCTCGTCGAGGTATCGGCGGACGCTGTCGGGGTCGCCGGTGGCGTGGACGGTCGGCCCGCCCAGCTGCCGCACGGTGTAGACCGTGCTGTCGGTCGTCGCCGCCGGCGAGGCGGTGACGGTGGTATCCACGAGGACCGCGTAGCCCAGGGCCACGGCGGTCTCGTTGAGCTCGTCGGCGACCGCGAAAGCCGCGCGCGCCGGTTCGAGCGGAGGAACTTGCATCTACAGCTCCCGTAGGTGGAGTAGTTGAGACGGACGAGCGAGCATATCCGGGCCCACCGACACAAACGCTCGACCAGCGGCAACGCAACCTGTCGCCGCGAAACCGGAATCGGGTCCGTAACCGCCTGCGGCCGTGGCAGTCTCGCAGGCATGGCGAAGGGGACGCTGCTGATCGACGTGATGGGCTATCCGCACCCGTGCCGCGAATGCGGCGCGATGCAGACCTGGGTGTGGGCCGTAGCCGCGCGAGCGCCCGGCCGCGACGGCATGACCGAAGCCATCGCCGTCGACCAGGAACTCCCCGTCGACATCGCCCGTGGCGTGCTGACCGCTGCGGGCCGCGCCGAGGTGGCGGCGCTGCTCGGGCAGCGCAGCGAACGCGGCCATGGGTTCAACCCGAACATCTGCGGCCGCTGTGGGCACCAAGAGTCCTGGTACTCACTGGAATCGGTTGTCATCGAGGGATTTCACCGCCCGCGCATCATCATCGCCAGCGCCCCGCACCCCGTCGCCCAGTGGCGCGAGCTCATGGGCGCGCTCCACGAAGGCGCCAGCTACTGGTACGTCGGACGCTGACCGCGCCGCACCGCCCGCCGCTGCACGGGACGGACCGGGAGTGCCAGGCGATGACCTCGCGTGCCTACCTGTATTCCCGAGATGCCAGCAGGGAACTGGTGGGCGAAACTCGTTGGCACCGGCAGCAATCGACGATTGCCGGGATGTCCGGGAACAGTGCGGCGCACTGCGAGCGGCACCGTGCAGGCAAACGCACCCCCGTGTTTCCGGAGGCGGACTTCAGACTCCCGCCCCCGGCAACGCCGCACACCGCCGGTGCCCAGCATGAGCGCAGGGCAGCCACGATGCCCGGATCGGACGGCCCGACGCACCACCTCCGCGGTGCTCGGGCCGTTCGCATTCCAGGTCAACGCTGGTGTCGGCACGCATTGTGATCGACAATGGCCCGGTGAATCGTCAACCCGCCCACCTCGTGCCACTCGTGCCCGAAACCGAGACAGTGTGGCGGCCCGGCGATCTCGTCGTGGATGCCCACGGCAATCTGTGGAGCCGTGCCAGTGCCACCGACACCTCGCAGGGATGGCCGTGGGGATATCCGGGCGAACACATCGGGGTCCCGGGCGATTTCGCCGTCGCCGAGGGGTCCGTCGACGAAGCCACACCGGTGCGGCCACTGACCTTGCTCGTTCGTGAGGGCGTACCGGTCAACACGATCATCGTCGCCCCGCCTGACACCGACGACCGCCAGTAGCCCGGGGTCTCGCGCGACTGGCTAGCTACCCGGCACGGCGTCTGTGACCCGTAGTGCCACAAAGCCCCGCAATCCGTGCCATAGATCGCCGGTCAGAGCGAACTCGAGCGGTCGTCCGGCTACCGTCGATGGCGTGCGAGGCACGCCCGGCAGAGACAAGTAGAGCTGCTGTGGCTATCGCCTCGCACAAGATTGGTGGTCGCTCGCAGTCAGGTGCGTAAGGGGGGAACTGGTCGTTTGCTATGAACAGGTATGAAGGTTGCGCAGAGTCGGGCAGCCGACGGATTCAGTGGTGAGGGCGGCATGCGCCGTCTCGCCGAACTGCGGATACTGCACGAACAGATCTATCGCTGGCGCCATCTCACCACGATCTCCCACGTGCTTGGTGACCGCTATCCCGAGCTCGGGCCAATGCTTGCCGACATGCACAACATGGCGTTCCTCCACGCCGACATCGAGATCCGCCGGGAGCTGGCCGGGGTCGAGACCTTCGACCGCACACGGGATTTCGATTCGATTCCCGGATGGGTTCAACAGCGCTGGAACACCGCCGACGACTCCACCCTCGCGCAGGCGTACGTGCGATACATGGCCGCCGGTGCGGGAGCCGCCTACACCGGGCCGGACTCGCTGGCCGGTCTGGTTGCCACTCGAACCCCACGCCACCAGACGATCGTGTGGGGCGAGAACCCCTGAGCAATGGGCTGGCCATGGGTCCGGCGAACGCCTAGAAGGGGCGGACAACGAGGTCCGCGCTGCTATCGTGGATGCTGCCCCCGCCGGTGAGAGGTCTCGGGGGCAGTGGCGCATCCGCCCGGAATCCGGCGCTAAGCTCAGCCAGGGGTTGAGACCACCTCTACCGCAGATAAATTACCGAGTCGCCCCGGACGGGCGGACCATCGTGGCACGTCGCATGCGACCCGAGGGCAGGTTACCGCAGATAATGCATCATTATCTGCGGTAATTCCTTAGCGCCGGATTCCGCGCGAATGTGCACGGGAAGCCCAAATCGCCAGGTCACCGCGATCCGTCATCGAATGTCAGTAGTTCGCGTCACCGTGGGGTCTGCTTGGTCGGCGAGCGCGCGCAGAATGGTCGCTCGATGCGCCACTCGCTCGATGCGTTTCGCATCATCGGCGTTCTGCACCACCTTGCCGTAGACGCGGTCGGCCATGTAGTCGTCCTCATCGGCCAGCGCGCGCATCTGGGCCACGGTCATCCCCTCGGTGCGCACGAGCTGCCGGGTTTCCTGCTCTACCAGCGCGAAGTCCATTGGTGTGGACTGTGTGCGTCGGCCATCAGGCTGGGTGTGCAGTCCGGCCTCGAACTCCGCGGTCTCGCGCCGATCCCGCTTCCAACTGTCGTGCAATTGCGTCGCGGCCCGGGTGAAGACTTCGGCCAGGGCGCGGTCGTGGTCGCTGGTCTGGGTGTACCGGTCGTAGTCCTCCCACAGCGCATCGCGGGTCTTCCAGTACGCGTCCTCGGCGGGGTGCACCCAATGGCCATCGGTCGCCGAGACGAATCCGTCCTCGGGCTCGACCGCAGCCAGGCGGCCGACCGGGCGGCCGAGGTAGTCCACGACGGTGGCGGCCAGCTGCTCGCCGCGAGCGCGGGCCGATCCTTCATCCGGACCGGCGAGCACATCGGTATACCGCTGCGCACGCCAGAACCGCAGCGACGGATCCGCGGGCAGCGGTCCGCGCGCCTGACGCAGCCGCTCGTCCTGGCGCGCGGTGATACCGACCTCGCGCCGCAACGCGGCGAGCTTGAGCGCGCTCACGTAGTCGTCGATGTGCGCGGTCTCGCGGGCACCGTAGAGAGCACGGGGCTTGTCCCGGAATGCCCAGGCGGCGCGCGAATAGTCCGCGACCAGCGCTGCCCGCTGCTCGGCCAGCAGATCCGCGGCCGCGACCTCGCAGACCTCGTCGCGCTCGGCGATCGGTTGCGGCGCGGCCAGGCTCAGATCCCATGCCGGGCAGTCGATTCCGGGCACATAGTGGTAGAGCTGGCGCTGGTAGTACGTGAGCCGGTCCGCGGCTTCGTTCTCGTCCACAGCCGCGGCCCAGATATCGACATACACCTTCCACCACCGCACCAACCGACCAGCACGGCGCTGCTCCCACGCCTCGACCGCCTCTGCGGCCTGCCAGGCTCGGCGAGCATCCCAGCTGTTGTCCTCGGCGGTGAAGTGCTGTGCATAGTAGGCGCGGGCGTCGTTGACCATCCTGGCCGCGAGCTCCGGAGACGCCCCGGTCAACCGCATCCGCTCCAGGATCGCCGGGTCACCGGCACCACGCGGATCGGTGAAATGCGCTGCGGTGTGCGAGATTCCGGATTCGGCGCTACGCGCCCTGGTAGCGCGTTTGCGGGCCTTGTTCTTCGTCATGGCTGCCTCTGGTCGGCGGCGATCCCACGCATCTCCGCCGTCGGTTCAGAGTGACAGGCAGACGGGATTGTCGAGCATGCACGCGAGTCCGAGACCCTTCGGTCCTCGTCGCCAGTTCCCTGCGTGGGTGAGTCCGGCTCGGAGTCAGGCCAGCGTGTGCGGCCAGGTTCTCCACGATAGCGAGACCGACCGACAAACTCGAGCAGTCCAGCGACGTTCTCTGCTAACCAGCAGTTTCGTCGCCACGCCCCGGGCATCAGTGCGTTAGCGCCGGATTCCGGTCGGTTGCGCCACTACCCCCGGGTCGGCGCGCTCAACGCCGCGCACCGCCTCGCCGACAAGCCGCTGCCCGGCGCCGCCGAAGCGGTCCGCCGCGCGTTGAATCCCGGTCGCGCGCAACGCCTGCACGCCATGGCCGTGCACGCCGACCACCTCATCACCGCGCTGCCGGTCACCGGCTGGCCCGACGCGCTGACCGGCCGCCGCGACGCGGTCATCCTGCAACTGTCCACCGGCGGGCTGTCCTGGCAGCAGATCGCCGCCCTCACCCAGGCCGAGGTCACCGTGACCACGCAGGGCGTGCGCATCGGCTCTCAGCCGCTGCTGGAGCTGCCCACTACCGGCGGACCGGCGTGCCCGGTGCGGGTGTTCTCCCGCTGGGCCCGGGTCGTGGCGCACGCACCCGCCGCGACCGGCCACATCGCCCTCGAACGCGTGCTCACCGCCACCGAAACGCAGCCCGCCGACGAGACCGAAGTGTTCGTGCCGCAACCATTTCCGGCCGAGTACGCCGGATTGCCGTTGCTGTGCGAGTTCGACGCGCGCGGCCTGGCGCACGGGCACATCGACGGGCTCGACCCGCTCCATCCCGAGGTGGTCGCCGAGATCGCCCTCACGCACCTGCTGGACCCGCCCCGCCCGGCGCAGGCCCCGAGATGGGCGGTGACTGGCACGAGCCCGGCATCGCCGCCCGCTGGCGGGACAAAGCCATCGGCGACGAACTCGACGACCTGCTCGACCGCGTGGACGCCCTCACCGCCCGCATCGGCGCCGACCATGCGACGACCTGGGTTTGAGGGCCCGCCGCACACGAAACGCCCCCGAGGTCGATGACCTCGGGGGCGGGGTGAGTCGGCCCGTCGCCGGAAAGGGTTATCGGCGACGGGCCCAACGCGAGAATCGGCGCCATCCCGTGCGCAGCGTCCGCGCCAGGCGGACACCGAGGCCGGCGGCGGCACGGACGCCGAGCCGGACGGCATGCCCGGCGGCGCGCACGCCGCGGTGAACGGCCTGCCCGGCGGCACGCAGGTAGGCCAGGGCCTTGCCGATCACGATCGGCGTATACGGGCTGACCACCACGGCGGCGATACCGGCGGCGATCCGGATCGCCTTGGCGATCTCGGGGTGGCCGAAGAAGTCGAGAATGGCGGCGACGAATCCGGCCGCGTAGCAGATGCCGGTGACCACCTGGGCGATGCGTTCGCGGTGCAGGAGGGTCGCGTCGAGGACGGAGCGGGCGAACTCCGTGCACCGATCCAAGGCGCGGTTGATGGATTTGCGCACGGTGGTCTCGTTCATTTTGCTGCGGCGAGTCTCGTCCACGGTCTTCTCCTACGCGATCAGTCCCCAGCGGCTCGCTGGTTCGGATCAGAGCGTAGACGTGCGGAAATGCGTGTTCAAGTCCGGTGGACTACGAGAGATTATTGCCGCGATGGACCACCCTCGGCGGCAGGAGACTATAAAATACAAACATGCCTCGGCCGCCCAAACCCCTTCCCCCGTCGACACCGGTCGCACGCTTCGCCGCCGATCTGCGGCGACTGCGGGACGCCGCCGGACCCGACGCACCGACAATCGACCAAATCGCCACGCGGACACGGGTTTCGCGTTCGGCGCTGTTCAAGGCATACCGGGGGGAGACCCTCCCGAGCCGGAAAACGCTCGCTGCGTTGGTGACCGCGTTCGGCGGCGATGTCCAGCAGTGGCTGCGGCGGCGCGCCGCGATCGACGCCACACCGCGCCAGTCGGACGTACCCGATGACACCCGCAAGGTCTCCCTGCTGCTGACTGTCGAGGAGGTGCGACGGCTGTGGAAGGAACTGGAAGTCATGCGTCACTTCGACCTCGAGGACGGCGATGACTACTACGAATCCTTCCGCGGTCTCATCGGGTACGCCGTGACCGAGATCGACAAAAGTGCTGACCCGGACCGGCGGTGGAGCTTCTACCTCGAGGAAAACGCCCCGGATCCCGAGCAGCTCACCGACCCCCGGACGCAGTTGTACCAGGAACTCAAACAGCTCAAGGACGACAGCGGGCTCAAACTCCGCCAGATTCAGGCGCGCTCGAACGCACGCGGCGACGGAGTCTCGTTGGGGACCCTCAGCTCCATGTTCAGGCCGGGCATACTCTTGCCCCGCTGGCGGTACATACGCGCCGCGGTACTCGCTCTCGGCGGCGACGAAGACAGATTCCACCGACTGTGGCTCGCGGCATACGAGCAGATGCGCGCGCGACAGGACGAGGAAGACTCAGCATCGGAGTAGGGGTGGACCCGAATACGCCCGAAAGGGGCAACGCCGAATCCGTTGTCTCTCCGGCCCTCTCTGGATACGGTGACCGCGTCGCCTCCCAAATCAGGGCCGATGCTGGTGCTGCGAATCATGATGCGCCCACAGAGCAGGCCGTCGATGCCGTTTGAAGGCCAGAATCAATGTGGCCGATGGAGGCGTAGGCGGTGGTAACGGGTTGTTCAGCGGTGGCCGGTTAGCGAGGTCTGCAGGGGTTGATCGACCATGTCCGGATCCCGGAGCTGGAACGGGGTCGCGGCGGGCGGAGGTTTCGGGGATCAGGGGGCGGGACATAAGCGCCGGGACCAGGGCCAGGGTCGGCGGGGGAGTACCTGCCATCGCACGCCTCCGGGCCTCGACTGGTGTGCGGCCCAATCGGGGGTGGAGGTCTCACCCGCGCGGCCAGGACCTCGGGCTCGCAGGCGGGTGAGACGCTCATGTTCCAGCGCGCCGGATTGCGGTCGGTAGCTGGCGGACACACCGACGGTGTCTGCGGGAGTGTGCCCGCCAGCGGTGGAGCAACTTTCCGCGCACGACAGCATCCCTTGCGGTTGGGAAGGCTGCTGCCGCAGGGACCGCCACGGACGAGTGCGGCGACCCTTCGAGTGAGCCGAACAGGGGCGGCGCTGTGTGGTAGCCACGCATCCCGGACCACCACTCGCCGATTCGGCTCACCCGCAGCGAAAGGTAGTCAGGACCGGTACCGGAGCGGCGCCGATTCCGATGCGCTGGCACGTGAAGACAGTGTGTCCGGCACGATCGGTCACAGATATCCTGAAAATAGCTGCGCGAGCGTGTCAATCGTGCAGAATGCCGGGTGACGCCGTCGGGCGATGGGCAGCGGCGAACAGGAGGGGGTGCGAAGTGAGCGACCGGCTTCCCGGATCGGCTGTGCAGCGGCTGATCAACGAGGTACTGGCCCGCTATGGGTCGATCGAAGCGTTCTGCGACTACCTGCACGGACTGCTCGACGCCCCCACCGAACAGCTCCCGATCGCGGCACCGGCGCTGGTGTCGGGATCGAGCGGTCGGCACCGGCTGCACGAGTGGTGATCCCGCAGATCCGCGCTCGCTCGAGGTCTATTCACTGTTCTCGCGGTAGGGGGCAGTAGAGCGTCGCACGTGCCGACCTCGGATAGCGCGTGATCGGGTGCCCGAGGTGAGTTTTCCGTCGGCGGTCCCGGCGACGACCCTGGTCCCCAGGAGCGGCAGATCTGGTGGTGGATCGGGCTCGGTTGAATAGCGACAACCTTGAGGAATTGTCGACCGAACCCGACCCAGGTTCTGAGCGTAGTGCAGCCGGACCTCGGCGAAGCGAAGTGCCTGACTCGGGGGAGTGTGGAGGTCGACGCATCGCGAGTACCGGTTCTACGACGGCGACAGCCCTCGACACAGGGCATGGCCTGTGATTCGTCATGTGACGGCCCCGGGGCATCGGCAGCCGGTTCGCGTGTGCCAAGGCGGGGTCGTTGTAGATTGCTGATCAGCGGCACTGCACGGTCAACCTCACCTCCAGGACCACGATGGCGCACACAGCCGACCACACCGAATCGAATACTGCACCTGCCGCACACGGGCATGTCACCAGCACTTCGGTTGCACCGGTGCGGATCCCGGGCCTGTCCGGTGAGCAGGCGCGGGAGTGGCGGCAGTTCGTGTGCTGGGCGGCGGCCGCCGAACTGCCGGCCTGCCGACCACCGCCGACACCGCGCTGTCTTACTTGTCGGAATATCCGGGTACCCCGGCCACGCAGCGCGGCCGCCTCAGCGCCCTCAACGCCGCCCACAAGGCCGAGAAGATGCCGATCCCCGGTGCCGCCGAAGCCGTACGGCGCGCGCTCAATCCAGGCCGCGCGCAACGATTGTCGCGCTTGCGCACGCACGCGGACGCGATCATCGCGGGGCTGCCGGTCATCGGCTGGCCCGACGCGCTGACCGGGCGCCGCGACGCGGTCATCCTGCTGCTGGCCACCGAAGGGCTGTCCTGGCATCAGATCTCGGCCCTGACCCAGGCCGAGATCACCCTCACTGAACAAGCCGTCACCGTCGGCGCGCAACCACTGCTCGTCCTGCCCGCCACCGGTACCGCGGCGTGCCCGGTCCAAGTGTTTTCCCGCTGGGTGGCCATCCTCACCCACGCGCCCGCAGCCACCGGCCACATCCGTCTCGAACAACTCCTCACCGACACCGACCCCAGCGCGGCCGCCGTCCACACGGCGGACTGGGCAACGGAAACATTTGTGCCGCAACAGTTCCTCGCGCAGTACGCGGCCCAACCGTTGCTGTGCGGGTTCGACGAGCGCGGCATGGCGCACGGCTACATCGACGAGCTCGAGACGCTGAGTCCCGATACTGTGGCCGATATCGCGACCGGCCATCTGCTGGCGCCGCCCCCAACTGGTGTCGGGGCCGACCCGGACGACGACTGGCACGCCCGAGGCATCGCCGCGCGCTGGCGCGCGAAAGCTGTTTTCGACGAGCTCGACGACCTACTGGACCGCATCGACGACATCGCGGCACGCGCGGACGCCATCGCCGTGCGCGACCAAGACCAATGACTGGCGCACGCAGGGCTGGCTGGTGGGAGATCCGCTGTCCGCTGACGACCGAGATCGAGACGCCGTTATCTTTGCCGAACTCGTCGAGGACTTTCTTGTAGTTCGAGTTCCCCGGATCTGTGCTGTAGACGACGAGGTGCTTGGCGTCGCTGTCCGACGAGGAACACGCTGCGACACCGAGGAGCGCTGCGACGCTTGTGACCAACGCGACCAACGCATGGAACCTGGATTTGGTCATCTTTAACTCCGGCATCGGGGAGTGGAACCGTTCGATAGCCCATCTGGCAACCGTTCGCTGAGCTGTGCGGCTTCCCGCCTTTGCCGCCTCATGGGAACGTCAGGGGGCGTGTTTCTGCAGCTGGCGCCCGCGAGGCCGCCCGGCGGCTGTTCCCAGGCACGGTGCAGCCTGGCTGCCCGTTCATGCACACCTGCAGCGTCGAACCACAATTTTGAGCGGGATTGCCGCCCTTGCGATCCGGCAGCCGGGTCTACCTGCGCCGCCGGGCAGCGGGGTCGGTCTTGGCCTGCCACGCCATCAGCGATTCGGCCGATGGCCGAGCGTATTTGGCCAGGGATCGCACCGAGGAGTGCCCACTCATGCGCATCAGCATCGGTGGGGAGGCCCGGATTTCGGCCGGTTGCGCCACTATCCCCCGGTAGCGGGGAGAACTGTTCCACGACCACGCGCATGGCCCTGACCCTTACACGCGCGTGGCCGCGGATTTACTACGCAGATCGACTGCTCGGACGGTATTGCCGATCTGAAACAGTCGGTCTGCGCCTGGGACCGACTGGGTCCGATCAGCGAACACGGCTGCGGCGCAAAATGTATCGCAGCCGAGTCATGTCGATCGCGCAAGCGGATCATACGATCGTCAGCCGGACGACCGCCTCGACGACTGCTCCCTGGTATGGGAAGTGGCTGGGGCAGGCGAAGGTCCGTCATGGGTACCGTGCGATGCATGCTGGTGTCGAAGAGTGGTCCAACATGAAAATTGCACTCGCGCAACTTGATTGCGCCAGCGATGGCGAGTTGACGAAGTCCTTCGATGCTGTGCGCAATTTCGTCGACGAGGCTGCCGAGTTGGGCGCGGAGTTGACGATCTTTCCTGAGTTGTCTCTGCACGGCTATGCTCGCGACGGGAGGTCGCTGACATCAACCGACTCACGATTGACCGACCTGTCCCGAGACGGCATGGACGTTCTTGTCGGGTTTCGCGAGGACGGCGGCATCCGGCAGTACAACGCAGCGGGCTACTATACCGGCGGCCACAAGCACCATGTTCATCGCAAGTTGTACCTGCCGAATTACCTTGTGTGGGAGGAACGTAAACGCGCCAGCCCAGGCCAATCCATGCAGGCGTTCGACACCCGCTTTGGTCGCATGGCCGTTCTTATCTGCAACGACGCGTGGTAACAAGTCCTGCCCTGGCTGGCGGCCCAGGATGGTGCCGAGGTGATGCTGATCCCTGCCAATAGCGCGGCGGGATTCGGCCCGGAATCACTCGACGTCATCGACTACTGGGATCAGTTGCTCACCTTCGTTGCCCGCATGCACCAGAGCTGGGTCGTGTTCGTCAACAGGGTCGGCGATGAGGACGGCACCCGGTTCTGGGGAGGCTCGCGGGTGATCGACCCTTCAGGACAGGTCACCGCGCAGGTGCCCTTCTGGCATCCTTCGCTCCTCGTCGCCGACATCGATATCGAGGACTGCCGCCGCCGGCGCCACGAGATCCCCTTGCTGGCAGAAGCCCGCCTCGGTCTGATCGAGCGTGAGGTTCATCGGCTGATCCAAGAGGGCGGCGACGCCTGACGGCACAATGTGACGGTGTCTGCCGAAACTGCCCGAGCGCTCGGGCAGTAGGCGGTGGGGGAGAGGGCCGGTTAGTTAGTCGCGGCCCGGTAGGAGCGGAGCAGTTCGCTGGGGATGCGACCGCGAGAAGACACCTGAAATCCGTTGGCCCGAGCCCAATTCCGGGCCGCCATGCTTTCTTGGCGACCGGTGCGTGCGCGCTGGTTTGCCGCCGCGGACTTCCGTCGATTGCCGCGGATCTTGCGTGCGTGCGAGCTCCACAGTATGAACAGTCCACGCAGCTCTTCGGCGTTCGCCCGGGAGAGATCGATCTCGTACTCGACGCCGTCGAGAGTGAATGCGACGGTTTCGTCGGCCACGGACTCACCGTCGAAGTCGTCGACGATGCTGACGACTACTTTCCTTGCCATTTTCTTCTCCTCCGGGTCATCCACACACCGGCATTGCCGGTGTTCAGTCAGTTCTGCACAGCTGCCGGCGACAGGTCAGTCCGGGTATCGGGCTGACGTGACGCTGAGGTCGATCACGTCATCGTGACTTGCGCATCCCTGAATTCCCAACAGCGGGAGGATGACTGCGCTGGCAACGGTAGCCTCGGCCCCCTGTGGAACCTTCCCGCACCGATATCGGTGCCCATCGACACCGCACGCGGCACCGACACGACCGCCGTCCGCGGGCGAGTCCTGTGGTGGGACGGACCTTCTGCCCGAACCCTGGTTCCTAAACCGTCGACCTCGTAGGTACCGAGGCGTAATCGGGTGCGTCATCCGGGGCTTCCCAGATGTGGGAATATCATCGGATCGTCGCTGCCTACAGTCGCTTCGTGCCAGCTCAACGAAGGCTTTTCCTTCGCAATCGGTCCGCTCTGCTCTGTCTCGTCCTTATCGCCCACTTGTTCGTGCCCAGCTTCGTAACCGGCGGGACAGCCGGGGCCGCGGACGGTGATCTGTGTTCCCCGCAACAAACCGCCCTCGTTTCCGGTGGGCGCTACGCGATCCGCAACAACAACTACGGCAAGGCCGCCGAATGCCTTCGACCCTATAGCGACAGCGGGTTCACGGTGACGGAGTCGGCCGCGTCCGGCGGCGGGCCGGACGGCGCACCCGTCGCCTACCCTGAGGTATTCGACGGCTGCCACTGGAATGTCTGTACCCAGAACGCAACGCTTCCGATCAAGGTCGATGAGATCGGCGCCGCTAGATCGAGTTGGTCGACGTCACGAGCCTCCGATACGACCGGCGATTACGACGTGGCCTACGACCTGTGGTTCAACTCGTCCGCGCAGTCGGCCGGTCAGCCGGATGGCGCCGAGCTCATGATCTGGCTCGACCGCCAGCCGCCCGGCCCGCCACCGGCCGACAGCACGGTGTCCTGGGTCAACCGCACGGCCTTCCATACCTGGACACGCACGATCAGTGCCAACAACACGAGTTGGCCGATGATCGCCTACCAACTGGTGAGCCCGTCGAGCAGCGTCGATTTCGATCTGCGCTCCTTCATCCGAGACGCCGTGGTGCGAGGCATCGTCAAGCCCTCTCAGTATCTGGTCGCGGTCGAGGCGGGTTTCGAAATCTGGAGTGGCGGAAAGGGGTTGCGTGTCGATTCGTTCTCTGCGGCCGAACGGAAGGGCTATTTGGTCGGCTCGATCACCGCGGGAACGGCAGACGTGTGCGTGTCCGAACTCGGCGACATCGCCGGTACCGACGGGAACCCGATCGGCATAGATCATTGTGGCGGTGGCTCGAGGCAGCAGTGGACCCTCGCCATCGATGGAACGATCCGTCACGGCGGCATGTGCATGGGCACCACCGGAGCGATGATCGCGCTGCATCTGTGCAACGGCTCGCCCTACCAGGTATGGCTGCCTTCGGGATCGGGCGGATTCTGGAATCTCGGTACCGCCGCACAGAACAACGGAAACGGCCTATGCCTCCGCGATCCGTCCGAAACCGGCACGTCCGGAAAGCAATTGGATCTGGTCAACTGCGACGGCAGCGGCCCCGGGCAGAACTGGTCGTTGCCGGTCTCAGTCCTGCCCAACCCGACTTGATCTCGAGGGCAGAGGCGCGATTCTCGTGAATCCGCTTCTGGCCTGACCCGGTCCGCGCGCCAGCTGATCGTGACGGCTCGATCTGCGGTCGAGCCCACCCCCGCCCCAGGGAGATCGCTTATTCAACGCTCTCGGTAGTCCCTGAGGTAGTCGTTGCAGGTGACGATCACGCGATCACCTGGTATTGGGCACTAGCGAGGATGTTGGCGCGCTACGGCGTCGACCCCGATGATGTGTTCGATGTGATCAACGCGTGGATGACCGCGAAGTGGCCGGTGTGGTTTCGGCCCGCGACCGATCCGGCGACGGGATTGACGACGTTCATCATCTGGGGCCGCGCCGACAGCGGTACCCCGATCGCCGTCTACGCTCACGCAAAGGGGCACGACACCGAGGGGTACATCGCCCGTTACCTCACCGTAGAACAACTCACCGAACTCGAGAAATAGAGGCGAGCAGCCATGACTGGCCCATTCGACGTCATGACGCCCGACGAGGTCGACGCTATGGTGGATCGCCTGGAGTTCACCGGCGACCCGGTAACCGAGGCCGATCTCGGGATCACGGTGGGCCCGAACGCCGAACCAGTGCTGGTTCCTCGTTCGATCAAGATGCCCTACGACCTGGACAAGGCGTGCAAGCAGCGCGCCGAGAGGCTTGGGCTGTCGCAGTCGGCCTATATCCGATCGCTGATCGAACGAGACCTGGCCCAGGCCGGGACCGGTGAGCAGCGGCCCGCCTGGGTGCGTGAGCTCCTGGCGGTCATCGCCCACCACGAGCACGACCGCAAGGCATCCTGACCGCCACCGGAGAGAATCTGTAACGAGCCAACTCCACGAGTCCGACACTGCGGCCGTGCCGGACCTGTCTACGGTTACCGGTGCCCGTTTTCGTGGCAGCGGGCCTCCACCCGGCACATCAATGTGAACGCGTTTCCGTGAAATCCGGCAGATACTTCTAAAGACGGTTACGTGTCGAATACAGTCGCGTCAGCACAACATATCTTGCTGGTAGGCAAGGTATTACGTCGTATGCGGCCGATTTTCTGCGCCAGCTACCAGACCCGATGAGATGTTCATCGGACCTCGTCGCAACCAACCCCACGGACGTACGGGGGCCTTCTTGCTGCGGCATGTGGTGAACGCCCCGTCACGCCATTCGGAATTCTGGACGACGGATTTCAATACCGGCAGCGCCGCCTGCTATCCACCTCGAGCCACGCGAAATGTTCTGTCGCGATTGGTAGTGCAGCGATCCGGGTGGTCCTGACGCTCAGTGGGCCAGCAGCAGTTCCGCCTCGCCTTGATGCCTCTTCGAGCCTAGCTGGACGCACACACCTCGCCGACGAACGGAGTGCTCCCCACTTACCGCCTGGCAGGGGCGGAATCGTGCGAGTTGATCGCCGGGAGCCGTCGGTGTCACTAGTCGGTTCCCAGTGCGGAGAACAGGCGCCAGTTGCCTCTCTGTTCAATGTGCCGTTATATAACGGCACATTATTTTTTATACGCTCCGGGGGTATCCTCCGGAACGTCAGTGGAGGACCACATGTCTGCTTACCTGACCAAGTTCCTCGGCGGATCTCTTGCCGTGATTGCACTGACAGTGATGGCGGCAAGCGTGGCACCGCCGGTTCTGGCCGAGCCGGGTTGTCACTCGAGCGATAGTCGTGGAGGCAGCTCGAGCGGCAGCCGCGAGGGGACCTCGAACGACGGTCGCAGGGGTGCCTCGTACGAAGGTCGCGGAGGGAACACGATCGGCGAGGGATCCCACGGGGACTTCCGCCTCCCCAACGGTGCTGTGTCGCCGCTGGGCTGCATCCCGGGCTCGGTCCAACGCCCTTGCGAAGGGTCCCTGTGATTCTGGCTCGCCTCCGTCTGTGATCTGCCGTTGGAGATCGCTGACAACTGCGGCGGTGTTCGCCGAATCGTGTATCCGGCTGCGCCATCGGTGTCCTGTGGTGGGCAAGACACCGAACACGGCACCTCGCCCGGGTGCGTGGTCTGGTTCTCTGGCGTGCTGCGGGCCGTCGTCGTGACTGGGAACAGCCTTCAGTCGGCGCGCGCGAATGTTGGCATGATGAGCGCGTCTCCGACCGCCACTGCTGAACATTGACGTCGCTATCTTGCCTCTACATAACGGTCCGTTGAATCGTGAAGCCGGGGTGGGTGTTGAAGCACGGTTGACACGGACATCAGCAGCTAAGTGACCGGCAAGACGTTGGGGCGTCGCGGCTTCCTGCGCGGGGTGGGTGCGTTGGGGATCGCGGGCTTGGCGGCGCCCACCGTGGCATGTGGCGAAGGTGACAATGCGCTGACGTTCTTCTTCCAGGCCAACTCGGAAGAGGTAAAGGAGCGTCGTGAGCACCCGGCATTGGGGTGACGGCCCTGGTGATGAGACGGGCAGTTACGGCATATGGGGTCTGATGACGTGAAAAGTCGCGCTAATGGTTCGGGCCGGCTTGCCGCCGATCATCCGCGAGGCTGTGCGCGAAAGCCACGGCGGATTTGGTTGTGTTACAGACAAGTTCGACATGTGTCTACGCCGAGGAAGGTTCGCTCGGCATAGATGGCGTGGTGTCGGCCTTTCACCGGTGGCGACACGCCGACACTCACGATCTCAGGCTGGTGTCTAGGCTCCCGGCATGAGCATGGCCCACGCCGAGGAAAGCCGACCGGGAAACCGACGATTGCGGCCTTGGCTTCGCAGGAATCTTCTGGTCGTCTGCACCGTCGTGGCCTGCCTTGGGATACTCGTCCCGGCGAGCGAGCCGGCCAACGCCGAGCTGGTGTCATTGTCCCCGTTGCAGATCCTCGGGGGGATATTCGTGGCGGTTGTGGTGTGGACCGTGGTCATCGTCTACCTGATCTTGGCAGTGCGATCCCGGCGGCTTCGGGTTCCCGAGTTCGGCCCCCTGGCTGCTTCCGCACTGATAATCGCGCTTACGGCCCTTCTGTGGAGCGCAGACCTGCCAATGGTTGTGCGCTGGCACTGCTCGGCGCACGCCTTCGAGGATGCGGCACAGCAGGTGAGTGCCGGGATCGATCCACGGACGTTCGACGGTGACCGCCTCGGCCTTTATCGAATTCGCGGTCTGGAACGCCTCAGCGACGGCATCTATTTCAGGACTGGCCTCTCGGGCCATTGCTCGATGGGAAGTGGCTTTGCCAATCTTCCTGGCCATCGGCCCGCGAGCGGCGCATCCCGTCACCTCAGCGGCGACTGGTATTGGTTCTGTTTCACCAGCGCGGTTGTATATCCGGACCACTTCAGCGGGGGAGCGTCCTAGCGGGTGACGAAACCGCTAGCCTGACGCGATGAAGGCCAACAGCCCTGCGACGTCCGGCAGTTGTGCACGAGAGTGATTCGATACGAGCAGGTCCGCATCACCACCTGGGTCCAGGTATCGAGATAGACCCCGAAGATACCTTCGGCGTCGCGCAACCCCTGGCCAGGTACATACTCTCTGACGCTACCGCCGGGGCATTGATCCGTACCGATGCCCCGGCTGGGCATCGGAATAAATCTCGTGCAGCAGATGTGGGCATGGTCTCTACCAGGCCGAAGACATCCAGATGGCTGCCGTCTACGTCATGGATATCCCTCGTGAGAGGGAGGCGCGCGTTCCCGAATCTCGCTCTTATGCGTGAGGCCTTTTGGTGTGCGGTGTTGCGAACATCGATTCGTGAATATTGAGGGTGGACGACACCAACCCGCCATTGTGGGCGCGGCAGTCGTCGGATATGCGTTGCTTGCTTTTCTGTTCTCCGGATGCCTGCTGGTGGTGCAACCGCATTCGGGTATCGACCCGGCGGTCCTTTCGCTGACACAGTTCGGTCCGGCGCTCGCGGTTGCCATGGTTGTCCTGGCCGGTGGTGCGCGTGTTCGAGCATTGCTACCCGCGGCTGTGCGATGGTCGACGGTACGAATCGCACTGGTCGCCGTCGTTTCGGCGGGACTGACGGTGGGCTGCCTGATGCTGATCGTCGCTGCCGTCGGCGGTCTGGGATTGCACGGCGCCGTTGCAGTGGGCGGAGTTCCGTTCGTCGTGTTCGTGGGCGCGCAATTGATCGGTGCGGCAGGCGAGGAATTGGGCTGGCGTGGATTCATGCTGCCGGTGCTGGAGCGCCGCTTCGGCCGTACCGAAGCGGTCTTCGGGACAGGTGTCGTGTGGGCGCTGTGGCATGTGCAAGCTTTCGCGGCGGGCCCGCTGGTGGGGTTGGCTTTTCTTGCGGCGGTGCTCGGATTCGCCTGTGTCCTCGGCTATCTCGCTGTGGGAAACACCGTCCAGCGGACCGTGGTAGGCACGGTCGGGCACTGGCTGATCAACGTGGCCCTGTACTTGGCGATGGGAGATGACACCCTGGGATCGCCGCAGCTGTATTACTACGCTGGTGCCGCGGTGCTCGTCGGCACAGTCGTAGCGTTGGGCCGCAAGACGGTCGTCCGTACGGATCGTATGAACCCGCAGACGGTTTCGCGGTATGCGAGTGTTCGAGACGAGTTCTGGCCATGAACGAACCCGTCCGAATTTCTCAGCTCCGAGAACAACTCGCCTGGCAGTGGACCAATGGTCTGCGTCATCGCATCGATGAATCCATCGACCAGGGCTACCTGTGGGAACCGGCGACCGACTGCGCCCAATGCCGCAAGTCCGGCCGAAAATCACACCGTCGCCGCGCAAGTCCACGGTGACCAGGACCGATGCGCGTGATCGACAGTGTGCCACGGGGCTCTGGGCTTGCGGCCTCGGCGAGGTGTTCGGAAGTCGCCTCGACGGGGGAACCGCTCCGGCCTGTACTCAGGATAACGGAGAGGGCCGCCGTGCTGACCCGCATCCGCATCACCAACCGCCGGGCCGAAATCGCCGGCGCCACAGCCTTGTTCGCAGTCCGCCGATTACACCGAGCGGTCCCGTCGAACCAACCGCCAAGCGATACTCTTCCCATCACCGGCCCTCGCGGGCTGACGCGGCGGTGAATCGAGGCGAACGCGCGCAGGGATCGTCGGGGCAAACGCCGCGGTTACCAGACGATGGGCTGGTGCATGGGCGGTCTGGGGACGGGCGGTGTCAGCGCCGAGCCGAGATCGGGTGGGCTCGGGCGGTTCGCGTTCCGAGGCGGGGACAACAACTGCAGTGGGGGCGGCCCGGGGGATGGCGGCGCGGCGCCTCCCGGGGGACTGGTTGTACAGGACTGAGAACCTATGCACGCGGGCTCGGTCGCCGCGTCGGCTTGGGCAATGGCAGGGAAGCATACGGCGAGCGTGAGTGCGGCTGAGCACAGGAGTCCGGAATTCATGGGTGTCACAGCCAGATCGGGTCGCCGTAGACGGCGATGGAGTTGTCGGCCTCAGCGGTGGAGGTGGACACGATGGCATACGAGCGCAGGCTCGCCCCCCCCGCACAGGAGTCGATCTTTATCTGTACCTGATCGACGGTGATCGAGGCGTGGGCGTCTGTGAGTTGCTTTGTTCCCAGCGGCACGGTGGTGATCGTGCCCGGCTTGGGGGAGAAGGACATCATCGGCATCGCCATCGCGCTCAGACCAGCGTTCATGCCGCCCACCGAAATGCCCACGTTGGGCCCGATCATCCCGGTCAACCCGACGGTCATGCCATTGGATACATCGATCTGACATCCGATCTGATAACCCACGGTCAGACTGCCCGACTCGACCGGTAGTCGGCCGTGACCGCTGATGTCGGCGATTGCCTGCACTCCGACGAAACCCTCACGGGTGAACGGTGATCCCGCAAGGTTCGGAACGCGGTCCAGAGTCTCGGCGATCTTGCCGACTCGTACCTGCCAGCCGTCGTCGGTGACCACTTCGCGTGATTTGTCTGCCACCGGCTCCGCGGACGCGGTGCTGAACGTGCCGGCGACCAGCGCCGCCGCCGACAGCCAGGTAAGCGGGATGGCGGTCTTCCTCATTCGAACGTGTCCCTATCTCAGAATTTCCAGCATGTACCAGTGGTGCGGATCTGCGGATCCGAGTGGTCGCGCAGTGCTGGATCGATGTGCCGACCGTCATTGCACCCAGTGCTCTGCGGCGGCCGGGCCGGTGAACGGGCAGACGGCCACACGAGACATCCCGCGCGGGGCGGAGATGATGCTGATGGTCTTCCCCGCATCCGTAGTGGCGCGGGAGCCCCCAGAGCCTTTCTCACGGTATAGCGCCGGGCCGAATGGATCTCGACGTTATGCGCACGAATTTCCGTCGAAATGCGAATTTTTAGGCTATCCAGCGTTCTTTCGGCAAGGCAGGCTGCCAAGCTATTCCCATGAATGGGAATAGATTTCAGGTCGGTGTACGCGGCTATTGGCATGATGAACACGTCCCAACCGCTACCGCTTTACGAGGACCGCAATAGCATGGCAAACACGGAAATTCGTCCCTTTCGCATCGACGTTCCCGAGTCCCGGCTCGACGACTTGGCCGACCGGCTTCGTCGTATTCAGTGGCCGAACGAACTGCCCGAAGTAGGCGATAGCTACGGCGTCCCGAATAAGCGGGTCCAGGCTCTGGCGAAGTACTGGTTGGAAGGCTTCGATTGGCGAGCGCTGGAGGCGAGGCTCAACGCCTACCCGCAGTTCACCACCGAGATCGACGGCGAGGACCTGCACTTCCTGCACGTGCGGTCCCCCCGCGAGGACGCCGTCCCGGCCGTGCTGATCCACGGGTGGCCCGGCTCGATCCTCGAATACCTGGACGTCATCGAGCCCCTGACCAACCCGGCCGACGCCGAGGCCCCGGCCTTCCATCTGGTCATCCCCTCGCTGCCCGGCTTCGGCTTCTCCGGACCGACCCGCAGCACCGGTTGGGGCACCGGCCGCACCGCCCGCGCCCTCGTGGAGCTGATGGTCCGGCTCGGCTACGAGCGCTTCGGCGCGATCGGCAACGACGCGGGCTCGATGGTCGCGCCGGAAATGGCCCGTATCGTGCCGGAGCGGGTGCTGGGAATGCATGTGACACAGCTGTTCTCGTTCCCCTCGGGCGATCCGGCCGAGATGGCGGACCTGTCGCAGGAGGACATGGCGGCGTTGGGGCACCTGCAGTGGTTCATGGACAACAAGTTCTCGTTCAACACCCTGCACAGCCAGCAGCCGCAGACTCTCGCCTTCGCACTGGCCGATTCGCCGGTGGGCCTGCTCGGCTGGAACGCTCAGCTGTTCGGTGAATCCCTCGACGAGGATTTCGTGATCGGCAACGTCGCGATCTACTGGCTCACCGACACCACCGGATCCGCGATCCGCTTCTACTACGAAGACGCGCACTCCACCACCCAACCCACCGAACCGACCACGGTGCCGACGGCATTGGCGATGTTCAGCGGCGACTTCCAGTCGATCCGTCGTTTCGCGGAGCGCGACCACAAGAACATCGTCAGCTGGAACAGCTACGACACCAGCACCCCCGGTGAGGTCGGCCCGAACGATGCTGGTGGACATTACGCGGCACACGAGGCGACCGACACGCTGGTCGGCGATATCCGCCGCTTTTTCGGCCAGCTCTCGTGATCCTGCGAATCAGCGTCGGCCTCGCAGGAATTCGGTCATGACCGTCACCGAAGCATCCGTCGAGGTCGAGGCCGCCGTCGTGCCGCGACGCTGGCTGGGCTTGTTCGCCATCCTGGCGGCCACATTGATGAATCTGCTCGATACGAGCATTGTCAATGTGGCCTTGCCGGCGATCCGCCGCGACCTCGGCGGGTCTTACTCGACGATGCAATGGATCGCCGCCGCCTACACACTGGTGATGGCTGCCGGGCTGCTCACAGGTGGGCGGCTCGGAGACATGTTCGGTCGTCGTCGGATGCTGCTCGGCGGTTCGGTTGGTTTCGTGCTCGCGTCGGTGCTGTGCGCGGCGGCGGTCTCGCCGGAGCTGCTGATCGGCTCCCGCATGCTGCAGGGCGTCTTCGCCGCGGTCATGGTGCCGCAGTGCTTCGGCCTGATCCGGGATCTGTTCCCCGGCGAAGGCCAGGCCAAGGCGTGGGGCGTCTTCGGGCCGGCGATCGGCCTGTCCACCGTGCTCGGACCGATCATCGCTGGCCTGCTCATCAACGCCGACCTCTTCGGCACCGGGTGGCGCATGATCTTCCTGATCAATCTGCCGCTCGGCGCGTTCGCGGTCGTGGCGGGGGCCGTGGCGCTTCCGCACGCTTGCGGGAGCCGGTCCGGCGGGTTGGACGTGGTGGGCATGCTGATCGCCGCTACCGGTATGGGCCTGCTGATCTACCCGCTGGTACAGGGCCGCGAGCTCGGCTGGCCGACCTGGAGTCTGCTCATGCTGGTCGCGGCGGTGGTCGTCTTGACCGTCTTCGTGCTGCACCAACGTTCCCGCACGGCGCGTGGCAACATACCGCTCGTCCGCCTGAGTGTGTTCAACCGCCGGTCCTACAGTGCGGGTGTGCTTTTCGTGGTCTTGTTCCTGGTAGCCATCGCTGGCTTCTCCCTTGCGCTGGGCTTGCTGCTGCAACTCGGTTTCGGCTACAGCGCGATCGGCGCCAGTCTCGCGATGGCGCCGTGGGCGATCGGCGCGTTCGTCGGCTCGGCGGCCGGTGCGATGACGTCGCAACTCGGGCGGAAAACCCTGCATATCGGGCTGGTCATCATGGCTGTGGGGACGACCGGTACCTTCACGGTGTTCCACCTCAGCGGCACCGGGCTGGGTAGCCTGGTGCTGGCGGCACCATTGCTGCTCACCGGGGCTGGAATGGGGATGATCTTCGTGCCGATGTTCGACATCATCATGGGTGAGATCACCGACGACGAAGTCGGATCTGCCTCCGGTGCACTGGAATCGATCCAGCAGCTGGCGGCGGCCTTGGGTGTGGCCGTACTCGGTTCCGTTTTCTTCGACAGATTCAGCCGACCCGGCCCCTTGCGAAGCAATGCTCTGGCCGGTGACGAGACGGTCGCGCTGATCGCGATCGGCCTGCTCATCGCGGCATTCGCCCTGGCCTTCCTTCTTCCGAGAAAGGCTCGCGCCACCGCGCCGAATGCCTGATATCAGGCCTGCGTGTGGGACGCCAGCCGCCCTCGGTTGGTGTCTCACACGTTGTTCGGTCAGAGGGGACGATCGGTTGCGTCGCGATCGCGACACCTGTGAACCGTGTCCCAAGCCATTCCACTCACCGGAAGTATCGGGCGATCGCCGTGATCACCGGAGGAAGGCTGGGGTCGCTGGTCTACTCGGCGGGACGCCAGAGAAAGTCGCGCTTAGACGGTGTCTCACGTCTTTGGGACGTGTCGTAACCGGTTGTGTCGCAGTATGTCTAGCCGTGGTGGACGAGTGGCCGCTGCGGTTGGTGCCGAATGGGCTGTGGGGTTTTGGTCGAGCCCTTGTTGCCGAAACTCCCTGTGGCAGCTCTACCGGGGTGATTCTGGACTGTGCTCTTCGATCGCACGGGAGTTGTTTTGTCCGTGGGTAGTTCGGCGGCCGATACCAACGACACAGCGGCGCTCAACCCTCGTTGCAGGCAATCCCGGCCAGGCATTCACGGCGCGGCTGGCGTCATCGCAAACCGGGAAAACTGCATGCAGACAAGGCAAACGACACCACCGACTGGCTGGCCGACACCGCTGGGTGACCGTACGAACGATTTCCTGGGCGTCTGGTCGGCTCAACATCCGCTGCGACCGCAAGGCCATCCGCTTCCTCGATCTCACCCGGCTGCGACGCTGATCGACTACAAGAAGCTCGCGGCGGCAAAGGAGAAATCGGCGACATGAGGCACGGCCTTTTGGCCAGGTCGGCGATCAGATTGCGCTCGCAGCGCAGCACCTAGCTCGTGATCGGCATGCTGGTGTCATACATCGTGATAACCGATGAGCTGTGAAACGGTGCGAACGCCAGGGGCTGCTGCAGGCGCTGGCTGAGCGTTTTACGGCAGGATTTGAAGGCCGTTGCGGATGGTGTCCAGGTCGGCTCGGTAGAGGTCGATGTCGGCGGCGGCTACCTCGGCGTACAGCCCGATCGGGTATGTTGCGTCGCCGAAATCGTAATCGAAAAAGATGGAGTCGCCGTACATGGCAGTTTCGTTGGCGTTCTGGGCGGGGGTCGTCCCGGCGACTCGACTGCCGGCCCAGCCACATACCTCGATAGTTTCGGATAGCACTGTTTTCCAGCCTGGAGGGGTGGCCAAACTCTCGAGGAAGCCGACAGCGCGCCTGTGCGGTTCTTGAAACGTGACGGTGATCGTCGCGCTGCGGGTTCGTCCCGATTGCGGGTCGGTTCGGCGGATCGTCAATGCGGGGCCGGTATCGTCCCGCTGCTCTTGTCGCCAGCCGGGCAATTGCGGGATCTGAACCGAAAACGGCCGATCCGGCAAACGATCGGTGGTGAATACTGCACCGGCCGGATCGGCGCAGGCCGTTTTGGCAACTGTTGTGGCCGTGGCAGATTCCGATGCCGGTTCCGATGCTGACTCATTGCATGCGACGGCGCAGACTGCGGCGACCCAGGTGAGTGCGAGCCACTGCCCGGTCCTCCGGTATCTGTTCATGGATCTACAGCTTAGAACCGTCGCCGACATCGTCCGACGATTTGCCGGAATGTCGAGATGGGGCCCACATGAGACACGCACTAAGGGGTGAGATCGACACGGTCGGGTGTCCGCGGTGGTTGCTTTAATGAGTCCTTTCTGGCGTGAACGACTTTTGGACCAGCGAGGAGTATGGCGCCGATTGCGACGGTCCATACGGTGAGAGTGTCGAAAGCGAGCCGTTCGATCAGGCCGATGGCGAGGCCGAAATGATCCTTGCTGTAGAGGCCGATGCCGCCGAAGGCGGAGATCAGCAGGGCGAGGCCGGTGAACGGTGCGATAGCGGGGTACCGCCGGCGGTTGGTCGCGGCGAGTACGGCCATTCCGAATATCTGCACCAGCCATTGAGCCAAGGCGAAGGTGTCATGTAGTTCGGGATCGCGGTTCCAAGGCACCGCCCCGCATCCGGCGGTCGCCGCTCCAGCGAGGACCAGCAGTAGACAGCCTGCCCGGTGCCACCGGTCCGGCCGGGCGACCGCCCAGGCCAGCGCGCCGAGGGCGGTCAGCGCGCCGGTGGCGATCATCGCCGAATTCCACAGTGGATGCCAGGGGGAGCATACCCAGCGGCTGTTGCCCTGTTCGGCGACCGTAAGGCAGTCCGTGACGCCGAGATCGCTGATGTAGTTCGCGCCCAGGTGATACCCGTCGGTCCAGGCGGCACCGACCAGAACCGATATCACAAAATACGCCACGGTGGCTGCCCAGCAAACGCCGGCGATCTGCACCCATCGTGGACTGGGCTCGTGGCTGTTGATCACGGTGCCTCCTACCGGCAGAAGTCTTATTTCGGCCAACTGTATGAAATAAACTGTGATAGGACAATCCCTACCGCCACCACGAGGGAGAATCGGGTGCCCAAGGTCGTCGACCATGATCAACGCCGACGAGAGCTCGCCCACGCGGTCTGGCAGGTCGTGCGCGAACACGGCCTCGAGGGCGCATCAGTGCGGGCGGTCGCTCGCCAAGCCGGCTGGTCCCACAGTTCGGTGCAGTACTACTTCTCCACGCAGGCCGAACTGCTCACTTTCGCCATGCGCACCATCGATGAGCAGGCCGCGGAGCGTCTGGCCGGGCTCGAGCTGCCCGACGACCCGCTGGAGTCCACGCTGATCCTGTTGGAAACGTTGCTCCCCGTGGATTTGGACGCGCGAACCGCCACAGAGCTATGGGCCGCGTTCCTGTCCCGAGTCCTTGTCGACCGCACTGCTCGCGAGATCAACACCGGCATGAACGAACGCCTCGCGGAACTACTCCGCGAGTTGCTCGAACGGCTTGCCGCAAACCATTGGATGCCGCCGGACACCGATCTCGACCTCGAAGTCACGCGATTACACGCCTTCTTCGACGGTATCGCCCTGCACGCCGTCACCGACCCCAGCCGCATGCCGCCGGATCGAATCCGGTCACTGCTTCGCCGCCACTTCGAACAACTGCTCCAACCCGCGCCCGCCCTTCCTCAGTCGCCGATCGCTGAGACTCGTGGTGCCGAGGGTCTAAGCGTGTAGCGGCGCCGATCGAAGTCCGGAATCGGTAACCGATTCAGCCTCATCCGCGCCAGGACCACCACCCATTCGGTCGCCGAAGCGGTCGCCCGGTGCGGAGCGAGCATTCTCGCCGACAACGTCCGATGGATACCTTGCCAATCGGAGCACTGATCCATATTCTCCTAACCGGAGCACTGCTCCGATAAGAACTAGGAGGTCGACACATGTCGGATCTAAAGGATTGGCAGCACTCGGTTGGCGGCTTCGTGCCACGCCCTCGCCTCGAGGAGTACTCGGTGAAGTACGCCGACTACGCGCGTTTCGAGCGCCGCGATGGCATTCTCGAAATCGCTCTGCACACCCGCGGGGGGCCGGTGACCGCAGATGAGCACTGGTTCGCCACTCACAATGCGTGGGGGCAGCTGTGGCAGGAGGTGGGCAACGATCCCGACAACGAAGTGCTCATCCTGACCGGAACCGGGGAAGCTTGGTACCAGACGGCCGAGGCGACCGCGCAGGAGCAGAGCGACGGGTTGCTTCAAGGGCAACTCCCCGACGACCACTCCTACGAGCATCTGTACTACGACGGCACAAAGCTGTTGGAAAATCTTGTTTTCGCCGTGGATATCCCGACCATCGCTGCGATCAACGGACCCAGCATCGCGCATACCGAGGTTGCCCTGCTGTGCGACATCACCCTGGCGGCCGAGACTGCCACGATTGTCGATCCCCATTTTCTGGTCGGTGTGGTACCCGGCGACGGCCAGCAGTTGACACTACAAGAGTTGCTCGGCGCCAAGCGTGCCGCTTATCACCTCTACACCGGCCAGCCGATCGACGCACCTACTGCGCTACAGCTGGGTTTGGTCAACGAGGTACTTCCCCCCGAGCAACTGCTGAAGCGGGCGTGGGAACTGGCGGAGCTGATCGCCAGCAAGCCGCGCACAACACGGCGGTTGACCCACGCGGTGGCACAGCGCCCTTGGAAGCGGCGTCTCGTCGACGACCTCGGTTTCGGGTTCGCGCATGAGATGTTCGGAGTCACCGCGGCGCAGAAACCACATTGACCCGCATTTCGTGGCGATTGTTCAGCGCACGGTCAGGCCGTCGAACATCACGTTGAACAAATGCCGTCGGCGCTTCGCGAATGTGGCGGACTGGTCGGCGGTCCAGCCAATGGCCGCGGCGAGAGCGAACAGGTCGGCACTGTCCACGTCGGAGCGGACGGTGCCGGCCTGTCTAGCTCGATCGAGCAGTGCCTGGCCGGCATGTTGCAGATGCGCGCATTCCGCATGCAGTGGCGATTGCTCGTCGTGCAGGGTGTCGAGCATCGTCGCGGGCAGGTCGTGATAGGCGCTGGTGCCGATGCTGAACTCCCATAGCCATTCTCGCAGTGCCTCATGGGCGGGCAGGTCGCCATTGGCAAACTGAGCGGCGCGGTCGGCGAGATCGGCGAAGCGATCGTGTAACAGCTCTGCCAGTAACGCGCTGCGAGTGGGGAAGTGGCGATACAAGGTGCCCAATCCGACTTCTGCGCGGCGCGCGATATCCCGCAGGGAGGCATGGGCACCTTCCTCGGCGAAAACCTTTTTGGCTACAGCCAGGATCCGGTCACGATTCCGCTGGGCATCCGCACGCCTAAGCTGCGAGACCGTTTGCTCTGCCGCATCCACCACAGCCTTGACCATACCCAGCGTCTGCAAGATCGCCTCGGCACGGCTTGGTCATGCTTAAAGGCAGGATTCGACCTCGCTACCGGGTGGATGCATTACACCGCCGTGGCGAGCAGCCGGCGCATGAGGTCACAAGGCGGCCCCAAACCTAGGACGGTTCAGGGCGGCCGAGTGCGAGAACGTCCTGAGGGCCTGCCCGAGCCCGTTGTTCCGCGGAACTAATTGCCGCTCAGCTGAATTTCGAAGAGTCCGGTCAGGGTGGTCAGTTCGCACATGGCTTCGAGGCACTCGGCTCGGTCCCGTGCCTGCGCCAGGGAGGAGCCCCAAGCGGTGATGCCGTGCCCGGCGATGAACAGCACGGGCGGGGCGTCGGGATGTTCGGTGAGGTACTTCTCGATGTCGACGCCGATCTGCGGGACATCGGCGTGGTTGGGGAAAACCGGGATGTCGATGACATCCGGGCGCGTCGAACCGAGACCCTTGATCAGTTCGTAGCCAGCGAAACGTGTGGTGGTGACACCGGATCCGGCGGTTTTGATCGACACGGCCGTGGCGTGCGGTGGATGGACGTGGACGACCGCGTCCGCGTCGCGGGTGCGGTAGACGGCGGTGTGGATGGTGGTCTCGGCCGAGGGCTTGCGGCCGGAGTCGTCGACCGGTTTGGAATCGACGACGGCGACAGTCACCATGTCGGTGGCCGACAGTTCGCCCTTGGACAGGCCACTGGCGGTGATGACGGCCGTCGCACGTCGGCGCACAGAGATATTGCCCGCCGTTCCGGGCATCCAGCCACTCGCGTGGAGACCGCGCGCGATCTCCGCGATCTCGGTACCCGCTGCGATGGTGGCGGCCGTGCTGGGGAAAGACACGTTGATCCTTTCGTCCTTCGTGAAGTTGAGCCTGCGTTGCGGCACAAGCGAGTTGGACACACACCGGTGTCGAGCCGACTGCGCTGCCTTTTCCGGGGCGCGACGATTACTCGTCCCTGGTAACCCGATCCCAGATCCCCGAGTGTGTTGGCCTCGTAGGCCGTGGCGGTATCGATGGAACCGAGTTTTCCAGCTGTTCGGCGACATTGACCTGCCAGCGCTGGGAACGTCAGTACGCATCTACTTTTCAGATATGCAAGTAGATTCCTGGGGAACACTGCTAGGAGCCCGGAGTTTGGCGCTGTGGCGCCAGAACGGCTGTCGCCGAGCGAAATACGCTGAATCAGTCCGACTTCCAAGGACGGCACAAGTGCTTACTCTCCCAACGGCCTTACGGCGCGGACCTCATTGCGGAGGCGCTCCTCAAGACCGGCCGACTGCTTGCACGGTGCTTTCGCTAGCACTGCGGTAGGCGAACCAGGATAGGAAGAATTGGGCGATCGGGCCCACCAGCAAGGCGTACATCACCGTGCCGATACCCACGGTTCCGCCGAGAACCCAGCCCACCGCTAGCACGGCAAGCTCGATCAAAGTGCGGACGAACCGGATGGAACGGCCGGTCGTAGCGGAGGTGCCGGTCATCAGGCCGTCACGGGGGCCCGGGCCGAAGCGCGCGCCGACATAGACGGCGATGGACAGGCCATTGAGAACGACACACCCGATGGCCAGGACAACACGGGCCGGGAGCCCGAGGTGTTGAGGAATGAGCGAGAGGCCCAGGTCGGAGGAGAACCCTACAACGATGATGTTGGCGAAGGTACCCAATGTCGGCTTCTGTGCGAGGGGGATCCACAGCAGGAGTACGAGAACACCCAGCAGGGCACTGATCATGCCGAAGCTCAGCGGGGTGTGACGCTCCAGCCCTTCGTACAAGACGCTCCAGGGATTGACGCCCAGGTAGGTGCGGACCATGACCGAGAGGCTGAACCCGTACAGGGCGAGACCGACGAACAATTGGAGAAGCCGTCTGAACGGCCGCTCCGCGAGGCGGACGTAGGTGAGCGGAGGCAGGGACGGTCGTGCGCGGGACGCTGACGGACCCCCGTCCGGAACCTCCTCAACCGAGTCCTTGCCCATTGACCTTCGCGATCGTCTGCTCCACATCGGTCGGCTGGTGCTCGTGTGCCTGCCGGTCAGCTACGTTGGATGTACCTGTCACATGGAATCGTGTTGGCGCCGTGGGTGATTGGAACAGAAGGATTACACCGGTGTAAAATTCGCCGTTCGCGATCTCGTCCTCGGTTCGACTGAACCGGACGAAGGCCGAATCGACGGCAAAGTCGACCACATAGCGGGAATCGAGCGGGAATCGGTAGTCCTCTTCTCGATCCGACCACTGGCGCAGGTTTACAGCGGGAAAGAGATAGAGCCCAGGCGGCTCGCGCCGATGCAGATACCGGCTCAGGAAGTTGATCCCGGCACGAAGAGATTGTGGCGAAGGCAGAGTGTCCATTCCCTCAAGAGGCAGAGCTAAGCCGGCGACAACACCTGTCCGATTCGATGTGTCGACACCTTGGCAGAGCGCACGAAATGCGCTCGCGCTGTCCGCGAGCAACCGCGAGGGGTCCGTCATGTTCTCGGTGCTGAACCCGAATTCGTCGATGTGGCGGGAAAACAGGCTGTGCTCTGCTTCGTCAGCAACCTGCGAAGCCCACCGTCTGATCGCATCTGGATCAATGGCCATCGATAATGTCCGTCCGTTCTGTTTCGGGAACTCAGCCGTGCCAGTCGGCGCATGTGGCGGCCTTGAATCCGCGGCTGGGAAAGACCGAGTCCATGAAGAAGTCGTGGATTGCCGGGTCTACGTCTGTGCATCCGTCGCGTAGCACGGTGATGTCGTAGTCGCGGTCGGCGGCACCGTAGCAGGTTGCGGCCACCATCGCGGAGGTCGCGACACCGCCGATGGTGAGAGCGGTGACTCCCTGCGCGCGGAGTACAAGGTCGAGGTCGTTTCCTTCGAACGCACTGGCACGCCTTTTCGGCACCGTCACGTCGGTGCTTGCGACCGGCCGATCGATTTCCGATGCGGCGATGTCTCGTGGAAGTTCTCGTCAGCTTCATAGAACGATCTGAGCAGGGTTGCGCGGTGGAATGTCGCTGCCGCTGTCACGGAAGGCGAAGCGCACGAACACGACCAGCGCTCCGGACCCGCGGGCGCGGGGAGTAGCTCGATGAGGGACGCGCGGGGCTTTCGGGCGAAAGCGAAGTTGGTCGTGAGACCCCGCTGCAGATCGCCGATGATCAATGCGGTTCGGGGCATGCTGGTGTCCTGACTGATAGGGAGGATTCAACTCGTTTGGTTCGCCGAGGGCTCGGGCGAACGAGTCCTCCGGGGCGTTGCAACCTTTCAGTTTCGGCCTGAAGTCCGTCAAGCAGCGGAAGCGACATCGATGTCACCGTCGGCAACAGTGCACAACGGATCATCGCTTTCTCTCAGTACCAGCAGATCGAGATCGCCGCAGCCGGGTGTCCCAGTGTCGGGAAGTCGCTGGCGCGGAGCAGATGGAAAGCTAGGTTCCGCCGATTTCCTTGTCGGCGAGAAGATAGCCCAGGTTCGGGGATTTGGGATCCGGTTGATGCCTCGCCACAGAGGCGAAAGGAACAGAGTGTTCTTCATGAGAATCGATCGGCGCGGACTGCTGGCGGGCCTTGCCGTCGCGGGCGCCCTCGCCACCGCCCCGCTCACGGTGTCAATTGCGCCCGCTACCGCCGAGCTCTCGGCGGCGGCGCATGCCGATCCGCAGACATACGATCTCGCAAACTGCGATCAGCCAGAGTTCAAGGACGACAAGGATTTCCAAGACTGGTGCACGAGAGTCCTTTGGGACAAGAATCCCTCGAATCCGGCCAATCCAAACAGCCTGCTCAACCCGAACAACCCGCTCAGCCCCCTCAACCCAATCGGCCCTATGAATCCCAGCAGTCCGATGAATCGGCACTGACGCCTAGGTCCGCGTGAGTTTCTCGGGCGTCTGAAATCGGTTGCGGTGCAGGGTTATTTCCTAGCGCCCAACTGGCCAGCCGTACCTGCCGGCCGAGTTCGAAGCTGGCCCTCGGGCACATTCCAGTGCTCGATAGCATTGGACGGAACGGTGGGCTGTCACACTTCGCCGAAGCTGATGCCGATAAAGGTCGTGGGTGTTACTGTGCCGATACCGTTCGGGGTCCGTGAGGTTGTCATCGATGTTCCTTGGGCGCCAGGCCCTCCGGCCTTCGACAGCGGCGCACACGCTGCCGGGAGGCGCCGGGGTCGCCGCCGGCAGGGGCAATGGGGACCTGTCATCAGTTACATGGGCGCCACATGTGAGTCCGGATTTCACGGGAGCATCTCGTGCCGGTCCAAAGGTCACCCGTTTGGTACTACGAGCAGGTTTCCGCCGACTGGCCGGATCAGCTGATCGAAGTGGCTCGCAACAGCAGTCAACCTTGTCGGGCGGCATGCGGTCGGGGTCGGTAACCGCATGCTGGGCGATACCGTCGAATAGGACATGCAGTCGCGCGTCCTCCAGGTCGAGGTCGAAATCCGGCAGCAGATGCCGGGTTTCGACCAATCGCTCGAGTAGTTCCCTGAGTAGCTCGGCGAGCCGCTCGTTCATCCCGGTGTTGATCTCGCGGGCGGTGTAGTCGACAAGCGCGCGAAAGGAAGGATGCCTACAACTCCGTGGCCGTGCGGGCATCCGGATCCAAGGAAAGCAGCGTTTCCAGCAGCAGAAGCGTGGATGCGAGCGGGTCGTCGGGCAGCTCGAGTCCGGTCAGCCGCTCCTCGGCCCGCTCGCCGATGGTGCGCATGGCGAAGGTGAGCAGTTCGGCCTGGGTGGCGAAATAGTGCTGCACCGAGCTATGGGACCAGCTGGCCTGGCGGGCGACCGCCCGCACCGACGCGCCTTCGACGCCGTGCTCGCGGACGACCTGCCAGACTGCGCGGGCTAATTCGCGGCGGAGCGCTGTCACCGTCTGAAGCCTCACCTGTGGTCGGTCAGTGTCGGGGCTTGGATTTGTTGGCCTGGTTGGCCATTTCCTGGCATGCCTTGCAGTGACGGACGACGGGTACGGGGATCTCGCCCATGGGTGTGATGTCGAGCAGGGCTTGGGGCCGGTCTCCGTCCAAGATCCGAGTCCATTTGGCGTCCAGCAGCATCCAGTCCTCGCCGGGGGCGAAGCGGACACGGGCGCGGGTGGTGGCGGTGTCCTCGACACCGGCGGCCAGGGCGAACACCGCGTTCACGACGGCGAGTTTGTCGCCTTCGTGGAATTCGGGGTTGTGGTGGCGCCAGGCGGCCAGCGGGCTGGTCGGCGACACCAGCCACTCGTGAATGAATCCCGTCTTGAGATCCAGCAGCGCGAGCGCGTGACCTGGAGGAATCGGCATGTGGCGCACGGCTGCGAGGGCGAGGTCGGGGCGGCCGGGGGTGGCGCTAGCGGAGACGTCGGCGACGACCGCGCGGACGCGGCGTTCACCGCGGACGTGGGTGGCGCGGGCGGCAATGAACACGTGGTGGCGTTCGCCGTACTCGTCACGGCTGACCGCGGTGCCCGACCAGCGATCGGCCGGGGTGTCGACGGTGGGCAAGTTGAACATCGCCAGGAACCCGTGGTGGTCGATGGATTCGAACCCAGCGAGGATTTCCGGGATGGTGTGCCCGGTCAACGCGTCGCCGGCCGGGGTGCGCAGCAGGAACATCGCGGCCGGGTTGGCGGAGACGATTCCCGAGCCGTCCCACTCAGCCGCCCCAAGGACCGGAATCCGAGGCAGCGGTTCGCTGATGTTGCCGCACCACATTGCGATGGCCTGCACGACTCCGGCCGGGCCGAGAACGGGCACGCCGATCAGGTGCTGGACGCGCTCGTCGGTGAGGGTGACGTACTTGCTGCGGGTGCGACCGCTGTCGTAGACGTCACGGATGAGTGGTTCCATTCTGCGCGCGACGCTTCCGACGCGGGCGATGGAGGAGCGGTTGAGGCGGGAGAACTCGCGCGGGGCGTCGCCGTCCAGGACGACGCTGGCGTTCTCGGGGCCGTCCATGGTGTCGATGACGACCCACCCCCAGCGGGAGGCGACCGATTCACCGGTGCCGGGCGTGGCGGGCTGGTCGCCGGCGGGTGCGGGAACGAGCTCGGACGGGTCGGGGTGGATGTCGAACATGACGGGACCTCCCTTACGGTGACGTGTTCGTTCGCCGCAAAGCCCGGATGGCGGTGTGCGGTGTCGGGGTGGTGGGGTGCGGAAACGAAACATGGGCGGCCTCCTGGGGTGGGCGTCGGAATCCGATCAGCAAACTCACGCCCCACAGCTGCGGGGTGGAGGTGATCCGGATGTAGTTGGCGACGCCACCAGGGGAAACCGCCCGGCGCAAGATCAGTAGAACACTGCGAAGTTGTGACGTCAATCACTTTCAAGATCGCGGCCGGTTACCGTCCAGTTGCGGATAGGGCGTGGTTATCGCCCTATCCGGGCTCGGGAAATGAGAGCCTCGAGCAATGACCGCTGCCGCTGTGCTGCCCCTGGACCAGTTGCCCCACGCACCAGGGCGGCTACCGATCCTGGGGGACGTGGCCAGCGTGGACCGCCACCATCCGACCCAGCACGAACTGACGCTCTCGCGCACACTCGGCCCGATCTTCCAGCGAAAACTGTTGGCCAGCCGCGTCATCGTCGTCGCCGGAGCCCATCTGGCGACGCAAGCCTGCGACGAGGCGGCGTGGGCGCGGTGTCTGGCCGGGCCGGGGGAGACGCTGCGGCAGATCGTGCCGACCGGGCTGTTCACTGCCAAGAGTCGGGATCCGTTGTGGGGCATGGCGCATCGCATCCTGCTGCCCGGGTTCACGCAAGCGGCGATGCGCACCTACCACCAGGCCATGACGACCGTCGCCGACGACCTGCTCACCGGGTGGGCGGCCGCACCGGGCGGGGTGGTGGACGTGCACGAGTCGATGACGGCCGCCACGTTGGAAGTGATTGCGCGCGCGGGGTTTTCCCGCCGTTTCGGGCTGCTGGGCGAACCGTCACCCGGGACGGTGGATTCTCGGTGGTTCGTCGAGGCGCTGGCGCGGATCCTGCGATGGGCCAGCGATCAGACCAACGACCTGCCCGTGGTCGGCGCGGTCCGCACCCGCCTACAAGCCAAACGGATTCAGCGCGATATCGCGGACGCGCGTGGCTGGGTCGTCGAGATGATCACCGAACGCCGCGGCGAGGCGGTCGCGCAGAAGGATCTGCTCGGGTTGATGCTCAGTCAGACCGATCCCGAGACCGGGAAACCGTTGCCCGACAGCAATATCGCCGACCAGGTGCTCACCTTCCTCGTCGCCGGGCACGAAACCACCGCCGCCCTGCTCGAGGCCGCCCTGCACTACCTCGCCGCCGACCCCGACCTGCAACAGCGATTGCGGGACGAGGTCACCGCGCGGGGCGGGACCGCTACCTACGACGCGGTCGCCGGGATGCGCGGGATCCGCAACCTGCTCAACGAGGTGCTGCGGCTACATCCGCCGGTCCCGGGCCTGTTCCGGGTCGCGCGCGAAGACCAGATCCTGGGCGGCTACCGGATCCCGGCCGGGCAGGCGGTGTTCGTGCTTTCCCTTGCCGCACACCGCGACCCGGCCGTGTGGGGCCAGAGTGCCGAAGTGTTCGATCCGTCGCGGTTCGACGCCGCGTGCCGCCGGGAGTTCCCGGAAGCGTTCTTCAAGCCGTTCGGCTCGGGCCCGCGGGCGTGTATCGGGATGGCGTTCGCGATGCACGAGGCAGCGCTGCTGGTAGCCGCGATCCTGGCCAGCAACAATCTGGCATTCGAGGTCGGTGTCGAGGCACGAAATGTCCGTTCCGGTCTGCGACTGTACGAGCGGGGAACGCTGCGACCTGAGCCCTACACGCTGGTCGCGACCCCGCTCCCGAACGCTGTCTGACTCGAAAGGAACAGGCGTGTGACCTGGTATTTCGTCGAGTGCTTGGCGCTGGCTCCCGAGCCGATGACGATCATCAACAAAGACGGCCAGCCCCGCGAGTGGACCTCGCTGAGAGCATTGCAGCGCCACGAGAACCTCGATATCGACGCCCTCCTGGAACAGGTCCGCGAGCAAGGTAGCGGCGAGACGGTCGAGCAGGTCGTGGCGACCTTCCCGGGCGGGCAGAAGTTCGTGCGGATCGTGCCGGTGGTGGGTCCGACCGGCGACGTGTACGGCATGCGCGTCTGGATCGGTGACCTCGACGAGGACCCCGGCCAGGCGCGCCCGGCGGCGGGATTGTGTTTCCACCTGGCCACGCTGGAAGCGCAGCTGACCGAGGAGTCCTGGGCGATGTCGAACCTGCCCGAGGACGTCGCACCCCACCCGGGCACCTTGTCACCGGCGGAGATGTTCCGCCGGGTGGTGCGCTACGACGCGATCAACGAACTCGTCGGCATGGGCATCGAGCCGGATCCGACCGCGATCCACGACGCCCGGCTCACCGTGCTGCACAACGACGGCCGTCTCATGTTCTGGCAGGCCGCCGCGCGAGGCCGCAAAGACGATGTCCACACCGGCATGCGGGGTCTGAACATCGACATCTCCGACGTGCAGGCCCCCACGATCAGCCCGCTGGAAGCCCTGGGCCTGGGGGAGGCGGCTCCGGCTGACGGGCCCGCGGCCGCGCTGGTGGCCGCGACCGCGTCGGTGGATCGGCCGGTGATCGCCGAATGGATCGGCAAGCCCCCGACCTGGATCGATTGGGAACGCGAGAACGGCGACACCCAGGTCTTCCACCCCGAGGACTGGGACCGCATCCGCAGCGATTTCGGGGCACTGACCGAAGGCCAGGAAAGCGTGCTGTCCGCCCGCATCCGCGCCTTCACCGAATCCGGCTGGGCACCGGTCGAACTGCGGTCGCGCCGCTACCCGGGCGAGGTCGGTGCCAATCTGCACGTCGTGCGCATCATCCGCCAGGACACGACCGGCTAGAACTGCGCTGAGCCGGTAGGGATTTCACCGTTCGGCTGCCCGCCCCCTCCCGCGCGGGCAGCCGAACCACCCCGAAAATCCGGGTGTTGATCGGCCGCTGAAAAAACAAACCTCGCGCCCTGTTGCGTGGGTCACTTTCGCGGGTTTACTCTGAGCCTCACTCGATCAAGAGCAACAGTTCGGCAATCGGGTACTTGTTAGCCAGGGTCTGTGATGGCAGCCCTGAAGGTGTAGCTCGAACCTCCTGGTTCGGCACGCATTCCTTCATCCGATCCCCTTTTCCGCCCAGTGAATTGCTGTGCGTGCGTGGGGATCTCGCCTGCCATCTCCCGAAAGGGGACCCGTCATGCACGCTCACGCGCTCTTTCACCCCACTCTCAAGGGCACCCGGCCCGCTGTCGTGACGCGGGTTCGGGGGTGCTGGCGGCCTCGTCGGTCCAGGTCAACCTCGGGACCTTTGACCGGCGGGGCCGCCGCGCGAATCCCCGCACGTATCCGGGTGTCGTCCCCAATCGAGTTGGTGGCCAGGGCTTTTGCCCTCATGATCTCCGACACGCGCGCCCGCCTCACCCATGCATGGTGTCGGCGGTCGTTGGCGCGCCGGACCAATTGTGCTGCGCCATCAACGCCGATGCGCTGCGCGGGCTTTTCGGTGAGCC